>JAIETT010000154.1 GCA_019744945.1 Burkholderiales bacterium | reverse complement strand
TCACGCAACTGGTTACTCTAACAAGTAATTAAACCAGCTACCTAACCAAATTGGCTATTCTTAAACTAACCTTATTTGCAAAGAGTTTATCATGAGTAACTACACTAGCGATCAAGTAATCCTAAATATCACCAATTTTTTGCGTGAAATCAAACCAACTACTTCACGCCGACCAATTCCATATCACTACACCATGAGTGTTGCACGCCAAGATGTGCTAGATTATTTACTTAGCAAGGAAATTAATTTGGAATTAAATCAACTGAATGAAATTCTAAACAGCATGGACAATTTATTGAAACTTCCTTTAGATGACAGCGCAGAGTTTTATTTTTTCCCCGCGCGCTTACGCCGCTAATTGGAGTAATAGCAATAATTTAAAACATTTAACTAAGCGTATTTATTTAAAATAAGATCAAGCATATTTTCAGATATTTGAGCATCCCTAAAGGCTTGCTGGGCTTCTTCGGGTGCGTTGCTATGCAATGAGATATTTTGAACAACACTAATTAGCACAATCCAAATAAAGCTAACATTTACCTCGGGTTTGCCAACTTTTGTATAATAACTAGTTAATAAATTATACATATAAGGCGTAATAAAGGCAGCTGCACGAGCAAATTCTATGTTTACGGCTGGGTGCTCTTGGGAAATTATTTCGCGAAAAAACATATTCGTTCCACATGCACCATGCAAGGAGTAAAACCATGCATAAAAGTGTTCCAAACTAACTTTAAGGTGCTCACGCAACTCCGTTAAACTCAAACTTGCAGTATCAAGATTAACATGCGGTTGAGACTGAAACCAATCAATCAATTCATCAGTGATGCCACGAATTACGGCATGATAAAACTTCTCCTTACCACCAAAATGATAAGAAACTAAAGCACTATTAATTCCCGAGTATTCACCAATTTGCTTAGTGGAAACAGCAGAATATCCATATTTGCCAAATAGTTCAATTCCAGCATTAATTAGACGCTGTTTGGTGGGATTGTCATCTTTTTTCATCGCCTCTCCAGAATTACCATTAAATTCATTCTTGCGAAATTATACTTTATTTAGCTTTCACCTCTCAACTATTTTAATTAATTAATCATTCAATTAAATAAAATCCACGTTAGCTGTAATTCCGCTTGACAGTTAATTGATTAATCAATTAAAATATCTTACCTAAGTAAGTAGCTTAAACACTACTCTTTTAATGTACACATAATTACTCATGAACTGATCACCTATAGGATATTGATATGAAACAATTTTTAGCCGCACTCCTTCTTTCATTAACTGGAGCTGCTATTGCAGACAATACACCAAATATTGACAACTCTTCTAGTTTAGATAATCCAATTTATATTAATCTTAATACAGGTGTAGCAAAAATCTACAATTTACCCACAGGCTCGTGGGCTGGATCAGTCAATGCGGGCTATAACTTCAATCCTTATTTTGCCCTTGAAGGCGGTTATAATATTCTTGCCAGCAGTCAATACGCTGCTACGGCTACTTCGAGTATTTTTGATGTCGCGGCTAAAGGCACGTTACCACTTTCAGAAGTATTTTCATTATACGGTCGAGCTGGATTAGGCTATGGCATTGATGGATGGAGTGGCACGGCTTCTGGCACACCAAGCTGGTTATGTGCTGGTCAATACAATGCAAACTATGCTACCGCCTTAGTTGGTGTGGGTGGTTCATTTGCGCTAAGTAAACACTTTGATCTACGTATCGAAGACTATGCGTTTATTCCGTTTAGTAACACCATGACTGGTGGTATGAATATCGTCACCTTTGGTACTCAATATAATTTCTAAGCTTAATTTTTTGTGTGAGTAATCTCCTCGGCTTGCCAAGTTAAGCCAGAATCACCAGCGAACGATTCGAGTCATAGGAAAATTCCCATAAGACCCAATTGCTTTATGGCTGGGATAGATAGTTTTAATTCGCTGCTTTAATTTACAAATCATAATCATTCATTCTAAGGACTAATCAAATGAATTTCTTGAATAAAAATACCTGGCGTAATTTAACGCTGGCAATCTTTGGCGCAACGACATTAGCCGCCTGTGGTGGCGCAGGTAGTTGTGCTACGTGTAGCACTCCAACCCCAAACGCTAACCTAGCCCTAACCTTTACTGCCCCAGCTGCATATCCAGCAGGTATTGCGGTGGATGTACCCGTGATGGTAACTAATACTAGCAACGTCGCGGCTAATAATGTGGTTTATTCAATTGATCCCACAACCAATACTACTCACGGAAGCATCACGATTAGCCCAGCAAGCCAGACGACGTGTGCAAATTTAGCCGCACACCAGAGCTGTCAACTTGTCGCACAAATTGCAGCTACACCAGTTTCTACCCCAGGTGCATTTAGTATAGTAGCTAGTTCAACCAGCACTCAATCAACTTTGAATAAAGTTGTAAATTTCTTTAAACTGAATGCAACAGGCAGTAATTTAGCCAATGCTTCAGTTGGTTTGGTCGCATTACCTACCACCAACACCGAAGCTGGTGCGAATGGAATAACACTCTATTATCCAACTACGGCGTTAGCTGAAAGCGGTACTGAGGGTACCAACATCATGGTCACTGCGGTCGTCACCTCCGCTAATGCGGGTAATTTTAACACCATTAATTTAGTTGATGGCAATGGTGAACTACTTAATTTTAGGGTTTTAACGGGTAATAGCGGTAATGATCTGAGCAATTTACCAATTGGTAGCATTGTCACGTTTTTAGTCAACATTCCTCAAGGTTCTAGCCAATTACAGTTTCAAACCCAAACTGCAACGA
This sequence comes from Burkholderiales bacterium, assembly GCA_019744945.1. Classification (GTDB taxonomy): domain Bacteria; phylum Pseudomonadota; class Gammaproteobacteria; order Burkholderiales; family UBA11063; genus Aquella. The sequence goes on along the minus strand of JAIETT010000154.1, from coordinate 25,469 downwards.
CAACAGGTGGAACGAGTACCCCTGTTGGTAATCCAAGTACTTCACCAAATTCTAAGACGGTGACGCTTGTGGCAAGTAACGCTAGCGCTGGAATTTTAAACCTTTTACCAAATTATTTTAATTTAACCACGAGCTATGAAAGTCAAATTATCACCTTGACTAACACGGGGAATGGCGAGTTAAGCGCAATTGTGATTACGCCAAGCGCACCGTTAACGACACTAAGTAATAATTGTGCTGCAACCCTTGCTGCAGGCGCAACTTGTCAATACACGGTTGGATTTGACAAAACACAGCCGATTGCAGGAACTAGCTTGGTAACCGTTGATTACACCAGCGCGGGTACTCCATCAAGTGCCACGGCAACCGTGAATTATGAGGGTAGAGTTGCAGGGTTAACTATCACCAGTGGCACCAATCCTAATTTTGATTTCACTACACGGACAGCAATTGGTTCGCAGACTATGACTAGCCAAGTCACCTTAACCAATACAGGTCGTGATGCTGAAACCTTGAGTTCATTTACGCTACCACCACAAAACTACTTTGGCTTAAACACCGCGGGTATAGCAGGAACTGCATGTACGACTGGTCTAGTATTAGCTAAAGATGAAAGTTGTAACATTAATCTGGTTTATACCAATGGAACAGTAACATCAAACTCCACTACTTCAATTGTAGTTAATTATACCTATACCGTTTTGGGTGTAACTAAAACTGCCTCGAGTTCAGTTGGCTTAACTTATCAAACGCTGCAATCATTGGCAAGCTTAACCGTAAGTCCTCCTACTATCAGCTTTGCGACACCTGTTTTAAATAATGCTTATGATTTTTCAGTACAAACCATCACTATCTCGAATAATAGTGATACCGATGCAACTAACGTAGATGAAGTTTTATCAGGTACAAATAGTGGGCTATTTAATATAGTCACGAAGACTAGCGACTGTACTGCAACTCTAGCGGCACATACTAGTTGTACCTTGAATATTCAATTTGGACCATTTGAAAGTTCAACGACAGCAGGATCTAAAGAAGCTAGCCTAGATTTAAGCTATAACAATTCGGCTACCACTGTTAACAATAATACTCCAATCACGGCACAATCAGAAACGGCTCATTCGGCAATTATTACCACTGCAGTAACTGGAAATAGCGGCTTTACTGGTGCAGGCACATCTGGGGCACCATATTCTGTTAATCAAAATGCAGCCGCACCAACGGTAACAATAACCGTTAGTAATGGTGGTACTGTTCCAGCGACAGATTTTTATATTACGCCAAGCTCGCTGGGTAATTGGACATTGGTGAATAATAACTGTGGCACGAGCGGCTCTGGAGTTACACTGAATGCGAGTGGCACATGTACATTTGGTTTGCAACTGGCTACAGCTACAGCTGGAGCGCAGAATTATGCTTTAAGTAACATTGCGATGGATTGGGTTGATCAAGACAGTCCAACTGGGCAAACTCAGAACATGTCTGGTACGATTTATGCCAATGTGGCAGCAGTAACGCCACCAGCAACAGCCTCAATCGCAGTAAGTGTTGATTATTCATCGTGGGATAATGGACAAACTGGTGGAACGCTAACAGATCCATTGCTACTCCATTATATTGGTAATAATTTACCGATGGCTTTCATTGATCTGACATATACCAATACAGGTGCAGGTGCGGCAAATAGTTTCACTAGCACTTTAGTCACCTTACCCAATGGTTGGAGTTTACGTACTCACGGCTGCAATGCCGCAACATTGGCAGCAACGAATGGAACTTGTACCGATCAATATAAGTTTGTAGCGCCACAAGATATTCATGCTACAGGCACCGAATTTGATAATGGTAATGTAAAATTAAGCTGGAATGATGGTACACCACATGAAAGCCAAGTTTTAACTTTACCAGTAGGAACCGCTGGTGTAGGAGGTTATAATACCGCTAATGTCATTTATAATGCGGTGTATTTGGATATGTTTGTTAGTACAGCGGCGCATAATGGACAATTTTCGACTGCTGTCGGAGGTGATGACGCAATTGCTAATGCAGATATTCTTTGTACTGGTGATGCTCAAAATACTCTGGTTGGTACAGACTACAAAGCCTTATTAGTTGCTAAAACAGCATCGCCGACAATTACAGATAGTCGTTATGCCTGTACCACCCAAGCCTGCAATTTAGGTGAAAGTTACAATTGGGTGTTACAATCAAATCTACGTTATTCGTCATTATCTAATTATAACCAAATCATTGGTATGACTAATGCGAGTTCGATTTTCCCATCTGGTGCTGATATTAACAAAATATTTGTGCCTATTGGCAATTATATTTGGACTGGATTAGCAACCAGTGATGCAACTTCGCAAACCAATGGTTATTATGGCTGGATGACCTCGTACCCTGGTTATACTACTGGTTATGTGGAGGGTGTCACAGCAACTACACGCGGTAATTGTAATAATTGGACATCTAACACCGCCTATGATAACCTTAATCCTGACCCTCTCGCCGCGGGTGATTCAAGTAAAGGCAATCAATCTGGTTACAACGCATTTGCACAAAGTTCTCAAGGTTGTAATGATAACGGAAATAAACATTATCTACTCTGTGTACAGCAACCTTAAGCAGATTAGTCACCGCATAGATATAAATTAGGTTGGTGATTGATTCGGCTACAAAAATGCAGATCCTCGTGATCTGCTTTTTTGTGCGCCCTAGCAGATTAGCCACCACACAATTAAGCTCAGCTGTCAGCAAACTAAAGATGCACTCAATCTGTAAATTATAGATTTAACTTGCCACATATTTCATGCAAACTTTGCATTGGTTTAAAATTTTTACCATAATTTAGGTATTTTTCATTTTCAAATACAAGCTTTAGTTATTGATATAAAACAATAATTTATAATTTGCAGCTTGCACACAAATTAAACCCATCCCAAAAATAAAGATAATTCATAATAACGTCTGCATTAATTTGACAAGACTCAACCATAATTTATAACGGGAATCAATTTATGAAAAAATTAGCTATTAGTTTATTATTTTTAACCAGCGTAACTTGTTTTGCAGAAGAGTTATCAATTTGCGCACCAAATTCACCACAACCAGAAATAAAACAAGCCGTTAAATGGTATCGTACTTCTGCAGAAAAAAATGCACTTTATCATCAAGCTTATTCGCTTGCAACCAACTACGTAGAAAATTGGGTTAAACAGCATCATCCACAAGCTAAAAGCTGGGGTGTATCCTTAGATATTGACGAAACCGTATTAGACAATTCGTGGTATTTTCGGGATTGCACTGACTTAGCCGAGAATGAAAGCGACTTTAGTCACTACGTAGCTAATCCACAAAAATCAGTCGCTCTACCAGCTTCCAAACAATTTATTGATAAAGTACATCAATTAGGCGGCTATATTAGCTTAGTCTCAAATCGAGATGGAACTTTCGCTGATAACACTGGTAATGTTCTTAAAACTACCATCGCCAACCTTAAACAACAAGGGATTTATTTTGATCAAGTAGTATTAGCTAATCGGCGCGATTCTAAAACCCCAAGTGATAAAAATCCACGCTTTAATGCAATTCAATCAGGTGATTATGATGCGACCCAAATGGTTTGGTCAAACCAATTACCCGCACATAAACTTATCGCATTTGTCGGAGATAATATTCAAGACTTCCCGAACTTCAAACAAATCAAACAGGATAAATTAGATGTTAATGATAGCAGCTATGCAATATTTGGTCAGGGTAATTTTATTTTACCAAATCCAATGTACGGTAGTTGGGTTAATAACGCTTTAAAATAAATCAAGCGCAAAAAAATAACGCCGAACTAAATTACCTCGGCGTTATTTTTATGATGTAAGAGATTTTAATCGGCTTGCACAATCAATTTCAAAGGTACGGCAATTTTGCTGGCAGGCGCTTGTTTTAACACAATTTGCTTCGCCGTTTGAACCGACATTTTCCCAATTAACTCAGGTTGCTGCGCCACCGTGGCGGTCATTTGTCCAGCTTTCACCGCTTTAATACCATCGCTACTGCCATCAAAACCAACAATTAGAATATTTCTACCCGTACTTTTAACCGCTTCAACTGCGCCGAGTGCCATTTCATCATTTTGCGCAAAAATAGCTTGAATATCACTATGCGCCTGCAACATATTTTCAGCCACATTCAAGCCTTTGGCGCGATCAAAATCAGCCGCTTGCTTAGCCACCACATTCAAGTTCTTATCCGCAACCAAGTGAAAACCTTGCCCACGCTCACGAGTTGCCGAAGCACCAGGAATCCCTTCTAATTCAGCCACTTTGGCATTTTTGCCTAATTTAGCCAAAATAAACTCTGCCGCCATTTTACCGCCAGCCACATTATCCGAAGCAATTAGACTAACCACCTGACCTTTATCCGCCGAACGATCTAGCGTAATCACTGGAATACCTGCTTGATTTGCCGCTAGTATGGCTGAGGAGACTGCCGCAGAATCCACTGGATTAATTAGCAATACATCAACACGTTGTTGAATCAAATCATCAATATCATTGCCCTGCTTGGCAGAATCATTTTGAGCATCCGCAACTTTAAGCTCCATGCTTTCCTGTTTGGCTTCCGTAGCAACCCCATCACGCACAGCTACAAAAAAGGGATTATTTAAGGTTGAAATCGATAAACCAATTTTTAAATGATTAAGATCGACTTGTTTAGCTTGTGCCGCCCATTCGGGTGGATCCATGGTACATGCAGAAAACATCACCACGCACAAAATTGAAGCAAATATTTTTTTAAACATAATTCACCCTATTTTAATTTGAAGTTTTTTTACGATCAATATACACGGCCAATAAAATAACCGCACCTTTGACCACTAATTGATAGAAACTCGATACGCCCAATAAATTCAAGCCGTTATTTAACGTGCCAATGATTAACGCACCAATTAGCGTTCCCACAATGCGCCCACGTCCACCCGATAAGCTAGTTCCACCTAAAACTACCGCTGCAATCGCATCTAATTCATATGAAGTGCCCGCAGTTGGTTGTGCTGAATCTAAGCGCGAGGCTAAAATAGCGCCCGCTAAAGCCGCCAACAGACCATTTAATGCATAAATAAGAATCTTCATGCGATCAACATTAATTCCCGAAATCAATGCAGCTTTCTCATTCCCACCAATTGCATAGGTTTTACGCCCAAAAGGAGTCTTATGCAGCAAACACCATAAAATCACAAAGCTAATAATCACCGTAATCGCAGGCACGGGTAAACCCAACAAATAGCCGCGCCCAAAGACTTGAAACCAAAAACTATCGCTCAAGCCAGTAATTGGATTGCCATTGGTATAAACTAAAGTTAGACCGCGAAATACCGTCATGGTAGCAAGTGTAGCAATAAACGGAGCCATCTTGGCTTTTGCAATAAATGCACCATTTACCGCTCCAAGGAGTGCGCCAATCAAGCACGCAAAGCCAATTGCTAATACAGGATCTAACCCACTCACCATCATACCAGCCATTAACGCACTGGATAATGCCAAAATCGCGCCCACCGATAAATCAATTCCGCCAGTTAAAATTACAAACGTCATTCCAAAGGCAATTAAAGCATTAATCGAAACTTGACGCAATAAATTCAGTAAATTCATTGGTGCTAAAAAATCAGGATTTAACACCCCCACAATTACAAATAACCCAATTAAACCGATAAACGGTATAACTTTCTGTCCCATTTGTTTAATTAACATAATTATTCCCCACCTGTGGCTAATGCCATAATTTTTTCTTGATTCGCGCTAGCTCTATCGAGCTCACCTGCAACCTTACCCTCATGAATCACCACAATCCGATCACTCATGCCAAGTACTTCGGGTAACTCTGATGACACCATAATAATCGCGACACCCTGACTAGTTAAATCATTCATTAATTGATAAATTTCACGCTTGGCACCGACATCCACACCACGCGTCGGTTCGTCCATAATTAATAGCTGCGGCTTGATTCCCACCCATTTAGCAATCACGACTTTTTGCTGATTACCACCCGAGAGTTGCTTAACTGCTAGTTGCGCCGAAGACATTTTAACCGCTAAACGCTGTGCTAAATCGGCGACAAATTCACTTTCAAGTTGAAAATTAATTATTCCATATTTACTTAAATGTGCGGTACTTGCCAAACTAATATTATCACTAATTGAGAAATCCAAAACCAGCCCTTCATCACGGCGATTTTCGGTAATAAAACCGATTCCATTTTGAATAGCTTGTAGCGGAGTTTTAATTTTAAGCGCCTGATTATGCAGATAAATTTGCCCTGAACTAGCTGGCTCTAGCCCAAAAATTGTCCGCATAATTTCCGAACGTCCCGCACCCATTAAGCCCGCAATTCCAAGAATCTCACCTTGATGAACTTTAAAGCTTATATTCTCAAATTTACCAGCTTGACTTAATTTATCCAAGCGTAACACTTCGCTGCCTAATTTGGCATTTCGGAGTGGAAAACGCTCATTTAACTCACGCCCAACCATCTCGCGCACTAATAAATTAAAATTAGTCTCGCTAATTAGCCGTGTACTCACCGTCACGCCATCGCGCATCACGGTTACCCGATCACAATTGGCAAAGATTTCTTCCATGCGATGCGAAATATACACCACCGCAACCTTACGGGATTTTAATTCACGCATCACCATAAATAATTTTGCTGATTCACGCTCAGTTAAAGCCGCAGTTGGCTCATCCATGATAATTACTTGTGCATTAGTCATCAGCGCCTTGACGATCTCTGCCATTTGTTGCTGACCAACCGAACATTCACTAGCTAGTTTATCCAAGGGTAATTCAATGCCAATTTCATTACATTTTGCCAGCGCCAATTGACGCATTTTAGACTGTTGTAAAAATCCCAGACAATTACACGGCTCTTTACCGACAAAGAGATTATCTAAAATTGATAAATTTGGCCAGATATTTAGCTCTTGATGAATAAAGGTGATGCCATTATTTTCGGCAGCTTGCGCACTTGAGTAATTAGTTGGAACTCCGTCAATTAAAATTTGCCCTTGATCCGCCTGATGCATCCCAGTTAACACATTCATCAGCGTTGACTTACCCGCGCCATTTTCACCCATCAAAGCATGAATTTCACCCGCCTGTAATTGAAAATCGACACCACACAACACCTCATTTGAGCCAAAACGTTTATGGATATTATGCAATTTTATTTCCATAATCTCACCTCTTGATTAATGCTCTTCACGATAAATTCCTTAAAAAATAACCCCAGCATGCAAAATTACATTCGCATACGGCGTAGCTTCACCAGTGCGAATAATCGCTTTAGCTGCATGGCTGATGCGTTTAAATTCTTCGTGACTAACTTCGCTAAAACTCGCCTCGGTTAAACTAGCCTTAAGCTGTTGCTGCACTTGTCGATTGTGCGAATTTATTTCGCTGGCTATCGTTGCGCGTTCAATTTGCATATGTTCGGCAACCAATTCAACCACGTCCAGAAAGCTCGGCACACCTAACTTTAAGGCTAAATCAATTTTCTTAACTCCAGCAGGAATTGGCAAACCACAATCGGCAATTACCAACATATCGGTATGCCCCAAATCGGCTAGAATCTTCGCAATTTCGCTATTTAAAATCCCGTGTTTATTCATGATTTAATAACCTCTCAACCGCTGCACGCTCTGGCATTCCACCTTGCGCACCCAATTTAGTTACCGATAATGCCGCCGCTGCATTGGCAAAACGCATGCTGGGTTCAATACCTTGTCCCTCCGCCATCGCTACCGCAAAAGCCGCATTAAAGGTATCACCAGCACCCGTGGTATCGAGTGCATCTACACTAAACGTAGCCACGCGTTTAATTTGCGTTCCATCACAAAATAATGCGCCAAGTTTACCTTCTGTAACGATTAATTTATTGGGATAAGCTCGTAAAGCTTGTTCTAGTTCCAAATCTGGAAATAGTTCTGCCACTTCATGTTCATTTGGCGTAAGAAAACTAGCTTTAGCTAACGTCTCAGGATGCGGTGTAAGAATTGGCGCTGGATTTAATAACACAGGAATGTTTAATTCATGGCATAAATTAACCACATAGTTCACCGTTGCCGCAGGAATTTCTTGCTGTAGCATAACCAAATCCGCAGCTTTAATCACCGCTATGGCTCGATCAACAATCGCTGGCACCACGTGATCATTCGCACCTTTAATTACAATAATACTGTTATCACCCTCGGCTAAGGTAATATGAGCCGTCCCCGTTGATTGATCGGCTAATTTTACAACATAGTCACAATTTACCGAATTTGCCGCAAAATTATGCATTAATTCAGTGGCGTAGGCATCTTCACCCAAACACGCCACCAAATGAACCTCCGCTCCCAAGCGCGCTGCTGCCACTGCTTGATTCGCTCCCTTACCACCTGGTGCCAAAATTAATCGCTCACCGAAAATAGTTTCTCCGGCATTCGGACGACGCTTCGCCAACACCGTTAAATCCATTGAGGCACTACCAATTACAACTATTTTTACCATAATAACTCCATTCAATTAAGTAATATTAAAACTCTACAATTCAAAAAGTTATACTAGCTGTGCTCGCTAACTTTATTTGACAAGCTACGTCCAATCAACAGCAAACGCAGACTTTCTTCAATGCGTTGCCCGAGTAATTTTGCGGCAACTTCAGCTTGCATAACCTGTTCCAATTGCGCGGGATAATCTTGAATTGATGTAATAAAATCAATACCATGTTGATGCAATTGATAAGCTTCAGGTCGAAGTGCTCCAGAAATTAACAACACCGGCTTATTATATAATTTCGCACGGATAGCCACGCCTAGCGCAACTTTACCCTGTGCGGTTTGCGCATCACTTTGCCCCTCACCAGTGAAAACCAGATCTGCAGCCTGAATTGCAGTATCGATCTGCAGCGCATTTAATAAATATTCAACCCCAGAGACTAATTGAGTATTTAAAAACTGTAAGAACGCATAACCTAAACCACCAGCCGCACCAGCACCAGCCAAATTCGCCGCATTAAATCCCGCAAAATCGGCACTAACTTGACTAAAATTGAACAAGCCACGATCAAATTCAGCCACTTGCTCATCTCGCACACCTTTTTGCGGACCATAGACAAAGCTGGCACCGTTTATGCCACATAATGGATTAGTTACATCGCTTAGGATGGTAAATTGAGTTTCACTCAAACGTGGATCAACTTTATGCGCATCAATTTGCACAATCTGAGCAATATTTTTAAGTAGCCCCGCAACTGGCTTACCAACTAAATCGCGAAAACAATAGCCCAATTCTTCAAGCATACCTAAACCAGCATCATTAGTACCACTACCACCCAAACCAATTACAAATTCCCGATACCCCAAATCCAGCGCAAATTTAATTTGTTCCGCCAAACCACGGCTAGTTTTTAACTCGACATTGTTCCTAGTTGATAGAGTCAAACCTAACGTTTGCGCACACTCCAAAATACACAGTTCAGAACTAAAGCCAAGTTTAGCAGGCTGAGATAAGCCCTCCAAATTATGAAAGGCTTCACAAATAATCTTACCCTGCCAAGCGGCAACTAGCGCATCAATTGTGCCCTCGCCACCATCAGCAATAATAAATCCACAGATTGTCGCCTGTGGAATAATTTTTTTAATTGCCGTGCTTGCAATTTGAATAATTTCTCGAGAAGATAAACAACCTTTAAATGAATCAAAAGCTAAGACTATTTTCATATTAAAATCCCTCGTATTGGTTTAAATCAAGCAATCGCCCAAATTAAATCAAAGAATATCAAGAAATTGCCGCAACCATCTGTGCTAGTTGCTGACTATCACGAGGCAACATTTGCTCCAAAGTGTAACCAGCTAACACCGCACTAAAACCTACACTTGCCTGATCTAAAACAGATTTCAAACGACACATTCCAGCAATTGGACACTGCAAATGTCCACAATTAATTACTTGCGCGACATTTTCAAATTTGGCGACAATTTCGGCTAAATTAATCTGCAACGTTGCAGGAACTAATTCCATGCCGCCATTTGTTCCACGATAAGTTTTGATCAAACCAAGTTTATTTAATTTAGCAATGATTTTAGTTAGATGATTACGCGGGATATGAAAACGCTCAACAATATCATCAATATTAGCTAAACCTTGCGTTTGTTTGAGCGCCAAATACATCAATACTCGTAAAGCATAATCCGTTTGTTTATTTAATTGCATTTTATGCCTTCTTTATGAATTAAGCATACCGACACTTTGACTCTGAAAAATTCGTAAGCCAAAATCGGGTAAAGTTAAGAAAATATGTTCAAAAATTTGCGACTGAGTTTCTTCAAATTCAGCAAGATAAACTTCCTGACTAAATGCATAAATTTGCAAAGGTACTCCAGTTGGGGTTGGCGCTAAGTACCGCGCTAAATTGGGGTGATCATGATTTAACAATGGATTATTTTGTAAATAATCATTTAAATACATCCGATATAGCGCCAAATTAGCCGTTGGAACTGACTCATCCATGCCATTGGTTAATTTGGCTACATACGGATATTTTAGTGCTAAACTCACTAATAGCGCTGAATCACAAGCTTGAATTGAGCTGATATCAATATATACCGCGCGAAAAATGCGCCGTGCTTTACTTTCCACCATTTTTTGCCAATTATGAATCGCATCGCTGGTTAAACTAAACGTAGGAATTGAAGTTACAATATTGTCCCAGTTACGCACTTTTACCGAGCTAATTGAAATATAAATAACTTCACCATCGATATTATATTTGGGAATATTCACCCAATCACCAAGCTTAACAATATGATTAGCCGTCGCTTGAATACTGGAGATCAAACCTAAAAAAGTATCTTTAAAAATAAACAGAAAAATTGCCGAGACCGCACCAATTCCAGTTAAGGTAGTCAATGGTGATTTATTCATGACATAAGACAGGTACAAGACGATTCCGACACACCAAATACTAAATTGAAGCATCTTAATATAACCATAAATTGGATACTCGCCTGAGCCATCAAATTTACGCTCATAATAATGATTAACCCCGCTAATAATTCGGACTAAAATCAAGGTGCTAACAAAGAAGTAGCCAAAATAGGCCGCATGTACCATAAAACTCGCAAAGCCTTGCGTAAAAGCATCATCGCCTTTAAAGCTCACAAAAGCACTACCCACGTCAAATACAATTGGGAAACTAATTAGCGAAATTACATCAAAGATTTTAGTTGCAGCTAGTGCGGTTAAGAAATCATTTTTACTCAGGAGCATTAATTTATTAAGTAAGCGCACCATGATCGTACGCAACAAGCGATCAAAAATTATTGAAAAAACCAAAAAGCCCAACGCGATAATCAATAAACTCATAATAACTTTGAGCTTTTGATCGGTAATATCCGATAAGATGGTTTCATTCAATAATTGGTGAATATTAATTTTCATTTTTTTAGTTTAGATCCCTAACAACTTGCTTTAAAACTTAATCAGTGAATTAACACTACAGCCGTAATTATAACACTCATTGAGCAATTGCTTCACTTATGCAAAATCCAAATAAACTAGCGAAAACTACTCAAATTTTAGCTTAATTAAACAACTATGCCTGATTATGCTTAATTTACAATCTGAACTTAAATTTCTCTCATTTGGTGCAACGCAGCAGCAAAACATTGGTTTACTTGGTATAATTTGGCACGTAATTTTTTATCGAGCGGACATAACATGATCAAAAACTTTAGTCGATTAATTGGTCCAGCATTTTTAGTTCTGGGGAATGTCTTAGGTGTAGGAATCTTAGCAGGTCCAATAACTGCTGGTTTAAGTGGTTTTATTCCAAGTTTTTTAGGCATTATCTTAATTTGGCTTTTAATGATGCTTTCATCATTTGTGATTGCTTATGCAATTAAACCAGGCAATAAACATTTTGATTTACCCTCATTTTATAGTGAAAAAATGGGCCCAATTGGCAAATGGATTGCTATTATATGTAATTTAATTATTCTTTATGGCGTTCTGGTTGCCTATCTAAGTGGAATCTCAACCATTATTGCTCACCTCTTTCCTATTTTAAGCTCACATCAGCTAATTATCATGCTGACCTATTTTGTTATAATGTTTTTACTAATTGTAACTGGCAATAAGGCAATTAGCAAGAATAATATTGTTGTGATTACTCTAATTTGGCTCTGCTTTTTTCTAATGATTAGTACGGCATTTAGCTATTTTAATATTTCCAGATTAAACGAAACTGAGAACTGGAAATATGTTCCTGTTATATTACCAATTGCGATTTCATCCTTTCATTTCCATAATATCATTCCAACTGTCTCGAAAAAATTAGATTACGACTTTAAAAGTACTTGTTGGGCAATCTTTATTGGACTTTTTTGTGGTTTAATTATCAATTTATTATGGGCCATTTCCGTCTTAGGATCTTTGTCTTATGACGTGATTGTACAATCGTACCAACACGGAGTACCTGCAACCGTGCCAATGTCTCATTTATTACACAATCAGATATTCCTCTATAGCGGACTACTATTTGCAGTACTTGCGGTTACCGCTGCATTTATTGCCAATGGAACTGGTCTTTTTGGTTTTATTTCAGATTTATCTTATAACTATTTTAAAATTAGTAATAAATATATCATTGGTGCAATTGCATTTGTTCCACCGATAGTGTGTGCATTGAATTATCCAAAAATTTTCGTAGAGGCTCTTTCATTTGTAGGTGGAATTGGCGAAGACTTACTATTTTTAACTTTACCTGGTCTCGTATTGCTTCAGATGTCCAAACATCAATCAGCTAGTGTTGCAACTTGGCTCAAATTCATTGCATGGATTATGATCATCGTCTCAAGCTATATTTGTATTTATGTATTTTGTCAAAAATTTCTTGGCATGTTCCAACCTAATTTTTAGCGTAATTTAAATAATATTAATCTTGCCATAACTCTCAAATAATTTTAATCATGCAAATAAAAAGCGCCGAATCCTGATTCAACGCTTTTTATTTGAAATTGTGCACCTCTATAAATTATTCAACCGTCACCGATTTAGCTAAATTACGTGGTTTATCCACATCGGTACCCTTAGCAATTGCCGTGTGATAAGACAATAACTGCAATGGAATTGTATATAAAATTGGCGCAAGATAGTTTGGTACATTATGCAGATTAAGTAAAATTGTTTTATAACATTGTGCTGCCAAATCATCGGCAACATCGGTAAACAAATAAACTTGTCCTTGACGCGCCAAAACCTCTTGTACATTCGATTTAACTTTATCGGCTAATAAATTACTTGGCATAGCTACAATCACCGGCATATCTTTATCAATTAATGCCAATGGTCCATGTTTTAATTCACCTGCGGCATAACTCTCCGCATGAATATACGAAATCTCTTTTAACTTCAACGCACCTTCCATCGCAACAGGTGCCATAGTATGTCGCCCAAGAAATAAGGCATTATGTTTATATTCAAACTCTTGTGCCATCTCTTGCACTTGAGGTTCAACTTCTAAGGTATCTACCGCTAAATGTGGTAATCTACGAATCTGCTCAATCACCTCTAACTCCGCAGCAGGTGTTAAACAACTACGCGCTTTAGCTAAACTAAATGCCAAATACAATAATACTACCAATTGAGTCGTAAAGGCTTTGGTTGATGCCACACCAATTTCTGGACCTGCTTGAGTTAAGACATGAAGTTTAGATAAGCGCACTAGGCTACTTTCCGCCGCATTACAAATCGACAAGGTTTTATCCATTCCCATTTCGATTGCATATTTAATACTCGCTAAAGTATCAGCAGTTTCACCCGATTGTGACAAACTAATCACCAAAGTTTGTGGGTTAGCTGGAATTTTACGATAACGATATTCACTGGCAATATCAACCGCACATTCCAAATTGGCGTACTCTTCAATCCAATATTTCGCAATTGAACCAGCATTAAAGCTCGTTCCACAGGCAATAATTTGAACCTTGTTGATTTCCTTGAAAATTTGCGGAGCCCCCGCACCAAAAATCAACGGATTAAAATTATCTCCTAAACTTTGAATCGTGTCGGCAATTGCTTTTGGTTGTTCAAAAATTTCTTTTTGCATATAATGACGATAATTGCCTAATTCGGTTGCCGCCGCCGACAATTCACTCAGATTCAGCTTACGCTCAACCAAATTATCTTCTTTATCCCAAATCGTATAAGCATCTAAGGTTAGTCGCGCAACGTCGCCCTCTTCCAAATATACCACTTTTTGAGTTACCGGTAATAAGGCTGAGATATCCGAGGCAAAATACATCTCATCAATTCCAATTCCCAATACCAGTGGCGAACCTAACCGCGCACAAATAACCTCATTCGGCTTATCTTTACTAATTAGTCCAATTGCATATGCACCATGTAATTGTGGAATCGCTAGTTTCACTGCCGCTAATAAATCCTGATTATGCTTATAAATTGAATGCACTAAATGTACAATTACTTCGGTATCGGTTTGCGATTCAAAATTATAACCTTGTACCTGTAATTCGCTGCGTAATTCGGCATAGTTTTCAATAATTCCGTTATGGACAACGGCTAGAGTTTCATTGGAAAAATGTGGATGCGCATTGCTTTCTGTAACGCCACCATGGGTTGCCCAACGAGTATGTCCAATCCCAACTAGTCCCTTGAATTTATCTTTTGAACATTTCTCCGCCAACATTTTGACCCGACCAGTTACCCGTTCACGGGCTAATTGACCATTGCGATCCACAACCGCGACGCCAACTGAATCATAACCGCGATATTCCAAACGTGATAATCCTTCGAGTATCACTTTAACGACATTGCGCTCACTAACTCCACCAACTACTCCACACATAAGCGTACCTTTAAAAATTAATTACTTAATTCAGCTAAAACTTTAATTAAATCTGGACTATCATTCAAACAGGGAATATAATTTAATTTAGTTCCACCAGATTGAATAAATAAATCACGATATTGCAGCGCAACTTCTTCCAAAGTTTCCAAACAATCACTGACAAAACCAGGGCAAATCACATCAAGAGTTTTGATACCCTTGCCAGCTAAATCTTTAATTACCGCATCAGTAGCTGGTTCAACCCATTTCGCCTTGCCAAATTTAGATTGAAAACACAAAACCGCATCGTGTGGCGCATCGATAGCTAATTCACGACAGAGTAAATTAAACGTCGCGGTACATTCATCAATATAACTATCACCAGCTTCAACTAATTTAACCGGCACCGAATGAAAGCTAACCATTAATTTATCACTCCGTCCATCACGCGCCCATCCTGCACGTACCGTTTTAGCCAATGCCTGAATATAGCTCGTATTCGTGGCAAAACTATTAATAAAACGCAATTGTGGAATAAAATAAGCTTGACTATAATAAGCACTGAGCTGATCAAACGCAGCCGCGGTAGTTGAACTTGAATACTGAGGATACAATGGGATTAAGACGACTTCATTCAAATTATATTGCTGACTTAATTCATTTAACTTACTTGCAATACTTCGAGAACCATAACAAAAAGCGTAATCGACTATAGTTTGCGAATTTGCATATTGTTGTTGTAACTGCTCAGCTTGGCAACGCGTATAATAACTTAATGGTGTACCATGATCTTTAAGCCAAATTTGAGCATATTTATGCAGCAGTTTTTTAGCCCGAATTGGTAAAATAATTCCATATAAAATTGGATACCAGAGTAATTTTGGTAATCCAACTACTCGCTGATCAGATAAAAATTGGCGCAAAAAATCTCGAATTGCGCCAACCGTTAAATCCTCAGGAGAACCCAAATTAACCAATAAAATTAATTTTTTAACTGACTGAGTCATAAAATCCCTTTAAATTAATTGTCATCAGACTTCGAGTGCTTAGCATCATTGGCAGCAGTACTTTTCTTAAAACTATGTTCATCACCTTTAAGTAAGCGCACAATATTCGTGCGATGTTTTAACACTACCAACACCGCAATCATTAGCGTAGCACCAAAATAAGCCGTATTCCCAAATAAAACATACGCATATAACGGTGAAAGTAAGGTTGCTAAAACCGCAGCTAATGAGGATACTCGCGATACTTTAAACACCACAAACCAGGTGATAATTAAGAGTAACGCCAATAATGGACTAAAACCTAACATTACGCCAATCGCGCTGGCAACCCCTTTGCCGCCTTTAAATTTAAAGAAAATTGGAAAAATATGTCCAAAGACCACTAACATCCCACAAATACCAACGATAGCCTCGCCACCATCAACACCACGCATCACATAGCGTGCAATTAAAACGACGATTAAACCTTTAAGTAAATCACCTAACAAGGTAAATACTGCAGCCTTTTTATTACCACTACGCATTACATTGGTCGCCCCCGCATTATTTGAACCATAACTGCGCGGATCGTCCATTTTCATAAATTTACTAACGATTATTGCAAATGATAGCGAACCGACTAGGTAAGCAATAATTAGCATTGAATATAAAGAGTAATTCACACCTAAAACCTCGAAATATAAAAACTTTGCCGTGCCTAATAAGACACATTAAACTGAACATTGTTGGTACCAACCGATACCGCGGTATTACTACCAGCTTTCAATGGAATTGCAATATTTTGCTTAAGCTTATCCTCTATGGACAAATTATTCAATTGTGCCGAATAAGGCTGCATTGCTGTTTGGTTGGAGTTGGTAATATTGAAATTATTAATTGCATTTTGGTTATAGGTATTACCATCACGATTATAATATTGCGAGTTAGCCCCTTGATTGGCACTAGTTTCAACCACCTCATTACCAGAAACTGGTTGGATTCTTTTTTGAGATAGTGCTGCGCTGGAAGCTTGCTTAACACACGATGGATTGTGAATTTTATCGCAATACCAATAACTTTCGTTGCTTTTAGCATTGCGTTGTTGGCTCGCTTCAGGAATACTAAATGCGGTCACAGGATCCGCATTAGCACTTTCAATCTTATTACTTGAACTAATAAAATCTGGCACAAAATCATCCAATCCCAACGCAAAAGCGTTAAGTTGAATGCAGGCTAAACACAGCAACCAACAACGAGCCATTTTCACAACCAGCTATCTAAACGGAGAACGATGAACCACAACCACAGGTAGTTTGTGCATTTGGATTTTTAATCGTGAATTGTGAGCCCTCAAAAGAATCTAGATAATCAATTTCAGCGCCCAATAAATATTGGAAAGAAATAGAATCAACTAAAAATTTAACCCCATCTTTATCAACGATAAAATCATCTTCATTCGTGATCTCATCAAAAGAGAAACCATATTGGAATCCAGAGCAACCACCACCAGAAATAGATACGCGCAATTTTAGTTCAGGATTACCCTCTTCTTCAATTAGGTCACGAACTTTATTCACTGCATTATCGGTAAAGTTAATTTGATTTTCCATGCTTAATAATCCTATAAAATTAAATTCAGTATGCCCATTATAACAAAAAACCCTCCGCTAAAGCGAAGGATTTTTAGCTAAGCTTAAGAAAAGCCTTAGACTATAGCAGCTGCAGCAACTTCTGCGGCAAAATCTACAACTTTTTTCTCAATACCTTCACCAACAACAAACATAGTGAATGAATTTACTTTAGCATTTTTAGAAGCTAATAATTTTTCTACCGTTAAATCTGGATTTTTTACAAACGGTTGACCTAACAAAGTAATTTCAGCTAAGAATTTAGCAATCCGACCATCAACCATTTTAGCTACGATTTCAGCAGGTTTACCAGATTCAGCTGCTTGTAATGAATAGATACGACGTTCTTCTTCAATTTTCTCAGCATCAACATTTTCTTTAGACACACAAATTGGTTTAGACGCGGCAACGTGCATTGCAATATCACGCCCCAATTCAACGTCACCATTTAAATCAACTAACACGCCAATTTTTTTACCATGTAAATAACTTGCCAAAACACCTTCAGTTGTGTAAGTTTGGAAACGACGCACAGAAATATTTTCGCCTAATTTAGCAATAATATCTTTACGGGTTTCTTCAACAGTTTTACCTGAAGCTAATTTAAGTTCCGCTAATTCTTCAGCTGTAGTAACTTGGTTTTCCACCAAAGCCGCAGCAACTTGATCCGCAAAAGCAATAAAGCTATCATCTTTAGCCACGAAATCAGTTTCACTGTTAACTTCGATTAACGCACCGCGTTTACCATCAGCACTAATTGAAATTACAACCGTACCCTCAGCGGCAGTACGACCAGCTACTTTAGAAGCTTTAGCACCACTTTTAACCCGAATTAATTCTTCGGCTTTTTTAATATCGCCATCGGCTTCAACCAAAGCACGTTTGCATTCCATCATGCCTAAACCAGTCATTTCACGTAATTGCGCAACCATCGCGGCAGTAACATTTGCCATTTTAAACTCCTGTACTTTATATAATAAATTAAATTCAAATAAAATTAAACCGTAACTGAGTTACGGCTTATCGAAAATTACTCAGCAGCCTCATCGCCTGCTTTTTTAACTCTTCTTACGGTCTTAGCTTCTTCAGCGGCATCTTCAACCATTTCAACTTTAACTGCTTTAGCTAAATCAGAAATTGTTTCACCTTTAGCTGCCAAAATTGCATCTGCAATCGCTGTAGCGTAAAGTTTAATTGCACGCGCTGAATCATCATTACCAGGAATAACATAATCAACACCTGATGGATCATTGTTAGTATCAACAATACCAATTACAGGAATACCTAATTTTTGTGCTTCTTGAATTGCGATATCATGCATACCAGTATCAATCACGAACATCGCTGATGGTAAACCTTTCATGTCGGCAATTCCACCAATAGTTCTTTGTAATTTTTCAACATCACGTGAAGTATCAAGTAATTCTTTTTTAGACAAGCCAGAATCAGCTTGTTCTAACAATGCAGATTTAACTTCTAATTTTTTAATTGATTTTTTAACTGTTTCGAAATTAGTTAACATACCACCTAACCAACGATGTGCCACAAATGGCATACCGCAACGAGCTGCTTCTTCAGCAATAATTTCAGTTGCTTGAGCTTTTGCACCAACAAACAAAATAAAACCTTTGTTTTTTACTGTTTGTTTAACAAATTTAATTGCATCTTCAAACATTGGTTTAGTTTGATCTAAATCGATAACGTGAATTTTATTCCGTGCGCCAAAAATGAATGGTTTCATTCGTGGATTCCAGAATTTAGTTTGATGACCAAAATGGACACCGGCTTCTAACATTTCTTTAATAGAAACTGACATAGTGAATTTTCCTTAACAAGGGTTATACCTCCACCCGTGGATTTAGATGGCTTGCGCCACACCCCTTTACCACAAGTGTGCGAATTTTAAAAAATAAGAACCAGATTATACACCGATTCAGAACGACTCGGCGATTATTTTTACTTATCAGTGCTAAAACTCAGCAGCCTGACTTAAAATTGGCGTTTCAATTTAACCAATTGCATCATTGCTACCGAAATTTCCTCAATTGACTTATGACTGGTATTTAAATATGGAATACCGCAATTATTCATCATCCGTTCGGCAGCTTGAATTTCATTAATACAAGTGTTAAGCTGTGAATATTTAGTATTTGGTAAACGATGTGAGCGAATATTATGTAACCGTTCAGATTCAATGCTTAAGCCAAATAATTTTAATTGATAGGGAATCAAGGCTTTTGGCAAACAATCACTGCGTAAATCAGTTTCAGCCAATGGATAATTAGCTACTTTCACACCATAATTCACTGCCAAATAAATACTCGTTGGCGTTTTACCAACCCGTGAAACACCGACAATCACAATATCTGCATCATCATAGTGCTTGCAACTCACGCCATCATCATTTTCGAGTGAAAAATGAATGGCATCAATCCGATGATTATAATTTTCTTCATTGCCAATTCCATGTGCGCTTTTTGACGAGTCCAATATTGCATCACATTCCAAGGCTTGTTCCAAACGCCCAAGAAAAGCTTCAAAAAAATCCAGGCTCTCCGCATAATCAACCACCAATAATTGACGTAATTCGGGATTAAGCACACTAGAAATAATAATTGGTTTTTTTCCCTCAACAAAGAAACGATTCTTCACTTTTAAGAGTGCTTGACTTATTTTAGCCGGCGTGTCAGCAAAAGGAAAAGACTCTTTACGAAACTCAACATTGGGAAATTTCCCAAGTAAAGCCGTTCCAAGTTTATCGGTGGTGATCCCAGTATGATCAGAAATATAAAACACAC
Organism: Burkholderiales bacterium; assembly: GCA_019744945.1. Lineage (GTDB taxonomy): Bacteria > Pseudomonadota > Gammaproteobacteria > Burkholderiales > UBA11063 > Aquella. Next base: position 5,171 of record JAIETT010000154.1, on the reverse strand, counting down.
TACGCATGATGGCTCCAAATTAGTATATAATGGTTAACTATATTTACGTTATTGTAAAGGTTTAGCGCCATGTTCTCAAGTTTATTTAAATTCATCACACCCAGATTAACTTTTGGTTTAATTTTTCTTTTCTCCGCCGCCTCAGTTACATTTGCCATTTATGCACAGTTATTCCAAGGGGCTGAACCTTGCCCATTATGTATTGCACAACGGGTGTTTTATGCCATAATTGCTTTTTTTGCATTCTGCGCATTAATTAATAATTGCAAATCTTGGGGTAATCTTATCTATGCCATTATCATTCTAGCAGTTGCATTATTCGGAGCCAAAATTGCTCATCATCATGTCTGGTTACAAAGTTTACCGCCAGATCAATGGCCTGCATCTTGTGGTATGCCATTAGAGGTACTCTACAAAAAAATTCCTTTAAGTGGTTTTATTAAAACGGTTTTAACTGGCACGGCAGAATGCGCCGCGATTGATTGGAAAGTCTTTGGCTTCTCAGGACCATTGGTAAGTATGTACGGCTACTTATTAATTGCGGTGGGGGCAATTTATGCATTAATTCCACGGCGCTTATTTATCAAACAACGCCACTATTAATTTGCAACTATAACTAGATAAGGATATTTAATTCATGCCAAACAAGGATTACAATCCATTTAGTTGGTTAGTCTCACTACTCCATATTCACCATGAGAGTGTTTTTGTCAAACTCAAGTATTTCTTACTTTTTATGGTGCTATACGCCTTAATTGCCAACCTAATTGATTATAAATTTGATATCAACAAAACTAGCAGTCAACTTGGTGAATTTCATTTACTGTTTAGCTTTTGTCTCTCAATCATTATTGTCTTTAGGATTAATGTTGCCTATAATCGTTGGTGGGAGGGTCGTGGACTATGGGGACAACTGGTTAATATCTCGCGCAATTTAGCGATAAAAATGCACAGCTTCGTTGGAGTGCAAGACTCCCAGCCATTTTTAGGCTTACTGCAAAATTTTCCAACTTTACTAAAACATCATTTGCGTAAAGAACTAAATTCTGCGCAACAATTAATGGATAAATTAGGTCTAAGCTATCAAGCCGATGATCATTTACCCAGTGTGCTAATCCACCATTTACAAACTGAAACTAATAGCCTACGCCAAGCAGGTAAACTTAGTTTTGAACAATTTATGTCACTGGACAAACTCATCTCGGGCTTAACCGATGTTTTAGGCGGCTGTGAAAAAATTGTGAATACACCAGTTCCACGTGGATTCAACATCTTTGCGCGCTTTGCCCTTCTCTTTTATATGCTAATTTTCCCATTTGGTTGGGTCGATCAATTTGGGATCTTTATCGTACCGATTTTGATTGTGCTAATCTATATTTTATTAGGTTTAGAAATGATGGCAGAGGAAATGGAAGCGCCTTTTGCTACCGCACATAATTGTTTGCCACTCGATGATCTAGCGCAGAGAATTAGCCTAAATATTGCTCAAATTAGTCAGTTCAAGCTAAAATCTCCACCAAGTTGAACCCACATTAATTCTAAAAAGTAAGCTTAAAAGCGAAAAATTACAATGTATGTATATAATCACAAATTAATTCAACAAATAAAAGCTCATCTGAGCAATGGTGGTGTAATCGCCTACCCCACTGAGTCCTGCTATGGGCTTGGTTGTGACCCATTTAACTATCATGCAATTAATAAAATCATCCGCATCAAGGGGCGCTCTAAAACTAAAGGTCTAATTGTAATTGCAGGCAAGTTAGAGCAACTAAATACGCTCATTCAACCACTTCCTGCGAGTTCTAAAACAGAACTTGCACTCTATTGGCCAGGTTTTTATAGCTTAATTCTCAAAGTAACCCGTAAAGTACCGCGCAATTTAATTGGCGCACATCGCAAAATTGCCGTACGCGTCACTCAACACCGAGCTGTTCAACAATTATGCCGTGAATTACAGCAACCATTAGTCTCTACTTCCGCTAATAAAACCGGTTGTAAGCCAATCAAAAGCTATCGTGAATGCCTACGCCAATTTGGCAAACAGGTTCTGGTAATACCAGGCTTAATTGGCCTAAACCAAAAACCTTCAACTATTATTGATTGGGAAAGTAAAAAAATTCTCCGCAAATAAATTTAATAAATGAGCCTTAGATTAAGCCATAAGCCTATTTCATAATGATTAACCAGATACAGAAAGTCTATTATGTTTGATACCAGCAACTATTTACGCCAAATTTTTAACTCACCGCTTGCCATTCCTACATCACAAAGCGCCAAATTACCCATGGGGGAAATGGAATATATCTGTGTCGGCAGCGGTAAACCAATTCTAATTCTTCACGGCGGAGTTGGTGGCTCAGATCAAGCCTATTTAATGTTTCGCAAAATTATTCCTGATGGCTATCAATTAATTTGTCCATCCCGTCCAGGCTACCTTGGAACTCCACTTAGTACCGGCACCAGTGTCGCAGAACAGGCCGATGCGTTAGCGGCTCTCTTGGATTATTTACAAATTGAAAAGGCGCTCGTTGTGGGAGTATCTGCAGGAGGACTGGCAATGTATTCGTTGGCGCTACGTCATCCAAAACGCGTGCAAGGAATCGTCGCGATTGCCGCAATTGCTGGTGAGTATCTCGGTGCAGAGCAACAAAATAAATTAACTCAAAATCTATTTTTTGGCGATATAGGCTTGTGGATGGCAAAAGAAAGTATGGTTTATTTCCCTGAGACCATGGTCAAAAATCTCATGAATAGCGAGGGCTATATTGATCCAACTAGAGTCGAGCAAGGGATAGAGAAAATTCTACAAAATCAAGAACAATTGGGTTTTATTGCCGAACTAGTGAGTTGTAGCACTAACTATCGACCACGCGAAGCTGGTACGCTGAATGATCTGGCACAAGCAGCTAAGTCCAGCTGGTTTCCATTTGCACAAATAAAATGTCCAGCCTTAATTATTCACGGAACTCACGATGCTGAAGTAAAATTTTATCACGGTGTGTTTGCCTATGAAGGCTTAGCCTCGAAACACAAAGAACGTATCTGGCTAGAATATGGCACCCATTTTGGCTTTTATTTTTCACAGCAAGCCAGCCTTGCTCAGCAAAACTTCAAGGATTTTATCACGACAGTTTTACCAACAGCAGATTAAAAACCTCGCTCGGCAACGCCTAACAAGGAAAAAAGTTGCCATAACTCAACTAAGAATACAGCATATGCCAATGGTAGCTACTCATTCAAAAGAATTACTCAAATCAACTGAAACAAATTTCTTTGAGGCGCTCAATTATTCGACATCATCAAATCAATGCGGTATGGAATAAAATAAATTAGTTCGAGTATATTTTTTAATATGAGTACGAAATAACTCAAGAAGATAATTAAAGTGTGGAGATTTAGATTATTTTAGAGGATAGATATAAAAAAAGCCAACTGTGGGTTGGCTTCTTTCACTTGCATACACGTTTTACCATATACCTCTGCAAGCACCAGCTTTCAAGTAGCTGATTAACTCTGACGTAATTATACGCTAGGTTTGAACTAAAAGTCAAATCTATTTTCTAATTTACGCTTATTCAGCTTTAGCAATTTCACGAATCATCTGCAATTCATCAATTACTTCATCGACATTATCATTTTGCGTCATGCTTGCTTTAACAATCTTTTTAAACATCGTTGGTGTAAGTCCATACGTTTCTTTAACAAAAGCTTCAATTTCTTTGCTATCACGCTTTAACTGATCCATCGATCTAAGGTTTAAAGCATATTCATCCATCGATTTACGAATTTTCTTTAAAACTTCTTTATCATTATATACCGCACGTAAAATTTCAATTGCTTTCATAGAATTCCTTAAAAATTAAATTTTGATCCAGCTACATTATTCAGAATACTTATAAAATATCGCAACGGTTTAAACACTATATTAATCTATAAACCCAACGCTCCAAAAATAAAAATTTTCCACATTTGCTGAACTGTATTTTTGAGCCCGATAGTATAGCGTAATCCACTTATTTACGCACGACTTCCATCACACCATTGACATTAAAAATCTTACCAATTAAATTGGTGAAATTAAACTCATCACCACTTACTTGAGTGGTGAAGGTCATAATCGCTTTATTATTGCGACAAACACTACGTAAACCCAAGATATGGAGTTTACTAATTGCAAATAAATCGGTTAAGTCGCGCAACAGTCCTTGTCGATCATTGGCAATTACTTCCAGATCCGCGCTAAATGTTGAATTTTTGGCAGCGCTCGCCCACTCAACCTTCACCACTTTATGCGCATGAAGTAACGCTTGACGATTAAAATCACTACAACCAACCCGATGCACCGCAACACCATTTCCCTGCGTAATAAAGCCCACAATCGCATCACCGGGAATTGGTTTACAGCACTTGGCTAAATTAGTAACAATTCCACTAACCCCATCAACTAAAATGCTACCGCTTTTAGCTTGCGGTTTATGCGCTTTATCTTGGCGCTCCTGCAAACGTTTTTCTAATTCAAGCGCAGTTAAATCAACTTTAGGTTGTGGCGTATTTTGTAAAATTAATTTCTCAATTACTTCGCGTAAAGCATTCGGTAAAACATCGCCTTTACCAATTGCGATCTGCAAATCTTTCTCATTGGTGTGACTCATTTTACTGACGATATCATCGGTTTTTGGCCGCACTGCGGCAGTAAATTTAGCCAACTCACGCTCGTAAATTTCTTTACCAGCTTCATAAAAATCTTCATTATGTAAATTACGAATATAACGCCGAACATGTCCAATGGCGCGCGCGCTTTTAACCCAGCCCTCATGTAACCAGTTAATACTTGGACCGCCTTCTTTTACGGTTAATATTTCAACTCGTTGACCATTTTTAAGCGCAGTCGATAACGGTACAATCTGACCATCGACTTTGGCACCACGACAACGATGTCCAACATTACTATGTACCGCATAGGCAAAATCAATCGGAGTTGCCCCACTTGGAATAGTAATCACTTTACCATTCGGGGTCATCACGTAAATCATATCACTAAACAGTTCATTTTTAAACACATCAGTTAAATCATTGCGTTCGCTAAGTTCATCGCGCCAATCCAAAATTTGGCGTACCCAAGCAATTTTCTCTTCAAATTGTGGATTATTCTCACCACCTTCTTTATAACG
>JAIETT010000205.1 GCA_019744945.1 Burkholderiales bacterium | reverse complement strand
CCCTCGCTTTGCGGGGAATGATGCCTAACAAAAATCAGGATGGGCGCGTCCAGCGACCAAAAACCACGGCGACCCTAGTCGAAACCGCTTGCGGTTAGTGGTTTGTTACTGATATAATTCATGTTATAACATGCCCACTCTATGCTATAATAATGTACTGACGTGTATATTTACGTGGGATTTATGTGTGATTTTATGTACCAGCAAAATTCCACATAGTTATCACATATATACACACAACAATAACCTAGATTATATAACAGGTACAAAAATGCCAATAATACCCACAAACAATAACACTCAACTAGTCAAAATCGACAAGAGCCAGGACAAAAAAATCGGCCTCGAACGTCAAAAAAAGATAATGACGCACCTCCATACTTGGGAATATTCTACCATCAAACTACTGGCAAGAATCTTAGACATTGACTACAAAGTTTGCCACAGAAATGTTAAAAGTTTAATCAAAAAAGGCTTTGCTCAGGAAGAGAAATACCTCAAAGTTAACTCCAACTATCTGATCATGTTGACTGACGTCGGTTTGGCCAAGCTGCTTGGAGATAGCCAAACCATCATTGATAACACAAACAACGAAACCCGCCAAAAAATACTACAAAAACAGCTCGAACAAAATCAACTTCTCGAAATGACCGCAACCAGCCTAGACAAAACCAACATTTCACTAATCAAGCACAACCTTTATTTGCAATATTTCTATCACGAAATCAAGCAAACCCTCATCAATAATGGAGTACGCATTACAGGAATGCAAAACGAACGCCAACTAATTGCACAAGTACGCTTTGACCGAAAAAACATCAGCAAACAAGCGCAATTAGACGTGATTGTTGCCCGAAAACACGGGAAATTAAGTGAAATCATCAAACAACTAGAAGCTATTGCCAGAGAAAAAGAGAACGAATATCGTACAATTAAAGGCAAACACTCCGACATTGTCATTACAGCCTTGGAAAACAACAAACCAATAAAAATTGCAGTAGAATTAGAGATAACTCTCAAAAAAGATCGCGAACTTGATCACATGTTTTACCACTACAAACAAAAATTAGAATCCAACGAACTAGCACAGGTGATTATTTGCTCTCCCATGAGCCTTAACCCGTATATCCGCTACTTTGAGCAATCAGAACGCTTTGCAATTCACAAATACAACGGTAAATCCAATCGCTACGAAATTATCGATAGCTTCGAAATATCCGATGAAACCCGCCAAAAATTCACATTCAAAAAGGTAAATGTAGATGATTCAATCATATAAAAACCTAATTGCAATATTACTCTGTCTAATAATTACAGGATGTAGTGTCACACCAGATTTTGCTACGACAACAGATTGTATAACAGCCAATAACAATCTCATAACTTTCGTTGATCAGCATGGGACATTTGCCGACAAAATAGCACAATTGTTTGAGATATATCCAGTGCGAAGTAGTCTACTTTCTATATTTTTATCAATCATTGGGCTTATACTTTTGAAGTTATGTAACCAACAATTTAATTATATAAGTGAACGAAAAAAAGAGCAAAAAATACGCACAATATCAATAAAAATCGAAACTGCTCAAGATGTTTTATCAGCAATTCAAACTGATATATCAACTGCAAAGAAGATATTAAATACATTAGAAGCAAATAAAATAACTGCAGAAGAGGAGACAAATCGCTTAGTGAGATACTTGGATCCAGAATTAATCAAATCCACAGAAGACAAAATTAAACAACTGGAAACACAAGCAAATATAAGACATCAGCAATTAATGATAGAGTTAAATCAAAAAGAAACTGAACTTAATGACCGCGAAGACAAAATAAATAAAAGATCTAAAGAAATTGAAACTTTAGCAACCGAGACTGAAGCGATAAGGCGCTCGTTATGGGAAATATAGCATAACAACGTAAAACTGCAAAGTTTATTACACTAAATATAATTATATATATTTTTACAGTTATACATATATAATTATATTTACTTACAAACTACTCATTAATTGAAAATTTTTCACATTTTGATAAAAGGAATAACATGACATTCTTGTGGATTTTATTAGGAATAGTTATTTTTATTGGCGTAAGCACAATTTTTCATGTGATCTACACCGATGATAAAACATTACATCGCCAACATTATACAGATGATCAAATTCAAAGAATTAGAAATATGTTTAAATATAAAAAAAGACACCAAAAAGGTGTCTAAGCTACATCGCTAAATTTTTGAAAGTTGAATTCCTTCGAAACATGCTCATTATAAAAAGTAAGTCCTTCATTTAATTCACTCATTTCATATAAATATTCAAAAACTTCAAGTTCGTATATACCATAACTAACCAAAAGCCCACATTCATCGCCATCGTCCTCAAACCCATTTCCATTTCGATATGCGTAATCAAGTGCCGTATAACCATCATCGCTCATACCAAAAGAAATTGGATCACCACATTCAACTAATTTTTGAATAAATTCAAGACTCATTTTTTCATTAATCGCCCGCATCAGTGGTGTATAATCCACCAGATTTTTAGACCAAAAACTATTGCGAAAACTAATTAATTTTTTAACTAAATCAAATTGACCAATAACAGCAAGATTATAAGCGTCGTAATTTAATTTGCAAATATCTTTACTCTCTTTAATTTCTAAAACTAGTGCAGATTCTAAATCAGATGTGATTGCTAATTTTTGAGATAAATTTTTATCATACATTATAGACTCCTTGCCAAAGGCAAATAAATTTTGATTAAATAAGTGACAAATATAATGTAATGATTTAGTTTTAACATAATCAAAAATTGTACATTCTTACAAAAAATAAATTACATTATTGTCTAGATATGAAAAAAGCACCTGGTGGTGCTTTAGATAGTTATTATTTAATTAGATTTTTGACTTCATAATTTCGACATTTGATTCTTTTTTTGTGTTGGCGCAGTAACTCGTGATCAGCAAATGAACAAAGTACCTACACTTACAAATAAAATGGCTGAAAGGGTATTTTTGCCCATCCCCCCGAAAGTGTAAAATCTGCACGTAAAGTATTGCAAAACGTGGGTTTTAATGTACTATGACAACTTTACATAAAATGTCTGAAAACAAGTCAATTTATGCTCAAAATACTAGTTTTCTGAATCAAAGTATTGGCTAAACCATCGGAGCTGAGTATTTTGAACTCAACTTTTTACAGTTTAAGCGCGTTGGGCAAAAATACCCAAGATGTGGTTCGTGGATCGCTTACCGTTGAGCGGAAGAAAGCTGTTAATTTTAAGACCAGAAAGATGTCAAATCTTACTGATGATGCAAGCTTATTTATCTTCAGTTCACTGCAAGAACGAACCTCTCCAGAGCAACTTTGTGGGCGTTTAAAAGCAACATTCAAACTTAAAATTAGCCATCCAACATTGTATAAACATATCAATGAAGACAAGAGAAATGGTGGAAAGCTGTATTTAAACTTACGTCATGGTAAAAAGAAATACCGCAAGAAACTCAATAAGGACACCGCTTGCGCGGTAGTTAATAAGAAAAACATTGCCGAACGACCTGCTGTAGCAAACGAGAAGCTGGAACCTGGGCATTGGGAAATCGATACCATCTTTGGGCTTGACCAAAAATCGTATCTATTGACACTTACAGACAAGGCAACCAAGTTTGAGATTGTTAGAAAAATCCCCAACAAAGAGGCTGTAACCGTCTTGGCTGAGATGGAGAAAGTAATAGCATTCACGCTATTACCCTTCAAAACAATAACCAGTGACAACGGTACTGAGTTTGCGCTACACGCTAGCATTGAAAATATTACTGGCGCTGCGTTTTACTTCGCTGATGCATACTCTTCTTGGCAACGTGGACTGAACGAACATAACAACGGATTGATCAGAGATTTTTATCCAAAGAAAACCGATTTTAGAGATGTTAGCGATGCTGACATCGCAAAAGTAGAGCAAAATTTAAATAATCGACCAAGAAAATCTCTTGGATTTTTAACTCCAGCTGAGGCTATGCTCAAATACGTAAAGCTTGGTAAGTGGTGCACTTAATAATTTAATGGGGTGTCTATAAATTAGCTGAAACCGCCGTATGCGACAACGCACGTACGGTGGTGTGGGAAGTCCTTCCCGTGAGGGCGGTCTTACCCGATTGCTGTAATAATATAACTTTAGAAGTAGTTTTAGAATAAAGTTACTTTATGTAACGAATCTTTATATGTTCAAAGTTACAATTAGTCCACAATACATTAGGCGCTTCATTAGGGTGATCAATAGGAAATTTCATCATCATGGAATTGGTTCTGCAAAAGTTTCTATTTCAATGAAAATTCAGATTTTCTCTTACTTAATTAGTGTTAAGTTATGTCTAAAGGCTCTATGCTTTTTTGATTTAACAACTCACATATCTTCAACGCTAATTTAAACATTTCAGTAGAGGAAGGTTCAGGTTCTTGGTTTTTATGATTTACCTTGAAATTAATTTGTGCATGTTTTATAGCATTATGTACAAAAGTGTAATATTTTTTGCTATCAAAGCCACCGTTTATTTCAGCGTTTAGCGTTGTTTTCCATTCTTGCGCTGAATTTATATTAGCAAGAATAGGCGGAATATCAAAAATGTGATAATAAAACCAAACCTCAATTGATGGATTACTCTGAGCATGATTCCAATTATTCTGCTCATTACAATAGTTTCTAAGTGCTGTAATTTGAAGGCGCCTTGTATCCATCTTATCTCTATCAGTATCAAACACTAACCATACTTCATCTTCATCTAAAACCTCATATCGCACATTTGGATTTCCAACCGATGGTTTTGTTAATTTCTTTGCAATCTCAAGCAAACCTTGTGGTGAATTTGTGATTTTATTATTTTCAGGATCTTGTTTATTATATTGTTTCCAGTCAAATATTTCTACGTTAATATTGCATTTTTTTTTAAATTGATTAAAATATTGGTATTCGCGTTTTTCTCCCTCACAGAATAAATAAATCGTTTTTGTTTCTAAATTTTCACTATGCTTATCATAATCCTGATAATCTTCAAGATCTACTAAAGGTGGCATTTATTTTTCCTCCCAATTTAAGTCTATCAGATCGTCTAATTCAGGAACAGCCTTATATCTACCATTTAGATAACCTTTTTGAATGTCCTTTGTCGCATGCTCCTTAAAGTCATTTAAAGATAGTAGCGATGAACTCCCAAATTTATCTTTTCTTACAAACCAAATTTCATCTGTTCTAAGAATATTTTGATCTAATAAATTAGTATCATGAGTAGTGAATATTAATTGACCTTTACTAGCGTCCATTTCAACAAATTTAGAAACTAGTGTTTTAATTAATGTAGTGTGAAGACTTCGCTCAATTTCATCAATGAAAATTGTCTTTTTAGAATTAACAAGTTGACTAAACGCTGGTATTAAGTCTAATACTCTTTTGGTACCGTCTGACTCGATCTCTAAATTAAATTCATTAGATCCATTGTATCCAGAGTGCTCTAATAAAAGTTTTTTTGCTAAAATTTGTTCATTTTCTTTATATATAATAAACTCTTCACCATCTTGGGTTCTCATCGTTAATATTTCATCATCACCTGATTTACTATCTAATTCTTGTGATAACTTATCAAGAAGTTCATTTTTGTCTTTTTCATTATCATTACCTGACTCACTAATAAGTTGTTCAATGCTAATTGATTTGGTGATTAAATTTATCACACCTGTATCAGAGGATCGCATTAGATTCTCTGCAAAAATTTTAAATTCTGGTGACGAATCAAGCAATTGAACTAGCGCTACTGGTTTGGTGTTTGGATGAATAATAATCAATGATTTTTTAAACCATGTGTATGCACCACGGATATCACTAAATGCTCCATTCTTTAGGTTTGCAACAACATATAGTATTGTTTTAGTATCATCGATAAGCTCGCTTTTTATGAAACCTGTCAAACTTTTGTCTTCTTCATTACTTAATATTCCATCTGAGAATTGTATATTGATTTCATTATCAATTTTTTCTCGAATAAATACAGACTTATAATTATCACTATATTTCCTATAGAGTTCCTCTGCTTGTATTTTACCTGACTTTATTTGTACGGCATACAAGAAACAAAATTCTTCTTGCATAAATTCAATTACAAATTTTGTTGGTAAATCAGCAGAATCTCTATCTAATTTGAAATAAACACTTTTTAAAAAATGTTCAGGTATTCTAGATGATGTAACAATTTTTTTCAACACATCAACGGCATCAATTAAATTAGTTTTACCAGATGCATTAGCTCCATATAAAGCGCTAACTTTTAAAACATCAATATTATTTGAATGATACTTGTGCAGTGGATGTCTGCCAATTTTTTTATTCGGAAGCATATTAAATTTAATCTCATCTTTGAAAGAAAAGATATTTTTTACATTGAATTTTATTAACATTTTTATAACTCTAGATATAGATTAAACCATCCGTGATTTTATCACGGATGGTTTAATCTATATCTTATATTTATGTTATATTATAGTAAACATCCGCATCTAATGCTATAATTCCCTATTACTACCCTAATAGTTATTTTAAAATTTCGTTTAGCTTATCATAAACAACATCCCGTCGGTTTATAGTTAATACCAACAAAATCAATTTATTATTTTCAATTGTATAAACTAATCTATACCCAATTGTTCGAAGCTTTATTTTATAACAATCAATTGGCAGATCTCTAAGTTTAGATACTGGTACTATTGGATTAATAAGTCGTTTAGCTAGAGCTTTTTTAAACATTTGTTTAACTGAATTATCTAGTTTATCCCATTCTTTTTTGGCAGACGGAGTAAAATTTAATTCATAAGTCATTTAGGCTAACTTTTACAGCTAAATGTTTTTCTTCTTGATAACGTTTTAATGCTAATTGACCAAGTTCTGAATCATCTTCATCTGTAAAATATGATTGTGCAACATTTCTACCCAGAGTTGCCCAATATAATAATTGTTGAGAAACAGATCTGAATTCTTCTGTAGCAGAGTTTTTTACTTCATCGATAAAATCAGCAGGTAGCTTAACGGTTTTATAGTTCATTTTATTCGCTCCTTAAATACACCAAAAGTGTCATATTGGGTTATTATAGCACTTTTAGATACAACTTGCAAAAAACTAATTCTCTAATTAATTTTATGTTAAATTAAGTATACATTATCTATTGGCCACCTAATTGAGAATTTTGTTTACCTGTTAAAACCAGCGAATTTATGGCATAATATAATCCTGCTTGGATTTATCAATCACACAGCTTATGCTCGCGTGAAGCACTTAATGGACATCATATACAAGTTGTAATAGCTTCGTTGTTAAATTATATTTTAATTAATTTATGTATTCAAGTAACCAATTTAAAAAGATTTCAAAAATGAGATATACCGCTAGTGAGCCTTAAGTAATATACTTAAGGAGTTCGTAATGAGTAGAACGTTTAGACGGGTTAAATTTCCATATGAGTTTTATGGGTTTCATAAAAGAACTCGTGGGTGGATTTTCAAATCAATCTTTAGTATGCAGAGCGATGTGGTTTTGCATGATGCAATTAGATATTTTTCAGATAATTATAAAAGCAATAATCGTATGCTCAACACAACAGCCCGGCAAATGATGCGAGCTGAAGCTAGAACTAGAATTGCACAAGAGTTTAGAAAATATAAACAAAGTGAAGATTGGGACAATTATTGTACTATTTTATATGATAAATATTCTGATCCTTGGAATTACGATTGAAGATCATGAACTATTAGTGACCAGTTATCATTAGTGTGAGTTTTACTGCATGCTGCGACAAGTTAAGTCACCGCATGCAGTAAAATACAACTTACGTAAACATATCCGATCTTGTTGTTTTTGGTTGCTTACGTTCTAGCACCTCTTTAATTGTTTGTGGCTTTAGTGCAAAATGTTCAACATCGGTAATGTCTGAGTAAACATACCCACGTTGACGCTTTAAGTACTCTACATCGGCAAGCGCTTTAGACGCATCAGCTTGATTCTTAAATGGTATCCAAACTTCGCGGCCACGATGATTAGTAAGCCCACCATATATTTTATGTACACACCAAGTACCAAATAAATCTTGTTGGAGATTTAGCCAGTAGAATCTTAATGTTTTTGGATTAGTCATATAAATCATTTTAGGAGCCTAACGTTAATTAAAGAGATAGATAGCGATAAAAACTAGCCCGTGAGATTTTCAAAGTTTTGCAAATATTCTCAATACTCATTCCATGATCTTTATGCATATTTTTAGCCATCATTACTTTAGGATTGGTTGCCTCAACTTTTTTACGCCCACCTTGGCGCCCTCTAGCTCTAGCAGCATCAAGCCCTGCCTTGGTACGTTCCTGAATAAGCCTACGCTCGAATTGAGCTAATGAAGAAAATATATTAAAAATTAACTCTCCAGATGCGGTTGTAGTATCAATCGCGCCATCACAGATAGATTTAAAACCTATTTTTTTACTTCTTAAATCTTCAATTAGTGAAATCAAATGTACCATAGAACGTCCTAAACGATCTAAGCGCCAAACAAGTAGGGTATCACCTGGCTGAATTGCAGCAAGACATTTTTCTAAACCTGGCCGCTCGGCTTTGGATCCAGAAATTTTATCTACAAATATTTTATCTTTACTGCATCCAGCTTTTTCTAAGGCATCCAGTTGTAAATTTAAGTCTTGCTCTTGAGTGCTAACTCTGGCGTATCCAATTAATCTTGGCATTTTTCTCATTATTTCTGTAAAAGTTGGCAAAGTGGTATTTTGATTTATAAGATGGCTAGATTATACAATATTTGCGGAAATTTTGCTGGCGATTTGTATGTCTCATCAAACGCTCGTTTGATGAGACAGTATTCCTATATACACTAAGAGTTAAAACCATTTTATTGTATAATGATGTATGATTTTGTAATCGCAAAACTCGGTAGTATTGTTGTGAAAATTGTAACTTCTTTCAACTGTCAATATACAAGTTTAAAACTTAAAAAAGAATAAAAAAATGATTAAAATTCAATCTATACAACTAATAAATCACCCTATACTAGGAAATATACAACTTGATTTTATTAAAAATAATGGTGAAATTTATAATAACATTATTTTTGCTGGTGAGAATGGATCTGGTAAAACAACTATGCTTGATCTTTTTTATAGCTTTTCTAGTTTCTATCCATTAGGTAATGCTAATACTGGTAAAAAATCTGATTCAGAATATGTTTTAGATGTGTTTTATTCGTTCTCTGAATTAAATCTAAAAAATAATAATCAAGATACTATTCACACAGCGAAATCAAGTTATACACAAAAATTAGATAGTTTAAGCGTCAAAACGATATTTTATAATGCCGCTAATAACGAAGTAAACCGCCCAGATAATTTGAAGTCTATTGTTGCGCAATATTCAGACACCGCTATTAACTTTAACCCAAAAAATATTACTGCATCTACTGGAACTAATTTAGATGAAGCTGCATCATCAGAGAAAACAAATGAGAACTTAGCAACCCAAATAACCCAACTTCTCATTGATATTAACATTGCAGACGCTTTAGATGAGCAAAAGTGGCATAGTGATAATCCAGAAGGTAGGATCCCTGATGATAAAAGAGAATCACGAATTAGGAGATTTAAAAATGCTTTTAAAACAGTATTTAATGATAGATTAATATTTAATGGCGTAAAAAATCTACAGGTCATGTTTAATAAAAATGGTACGGATGTAAAGATTGGTGATTTAAGTTCTGGAGAAAAACAAATAGTCTTTCGTGGTGGTTTTTTACTAAGAAATCAACAAGCAATTACGGGATCTACCGTATTAATTGATGAACCAGAATTGAGTATGCATCCTAAATGGCAAACAAGAATATTTGACTTTTATAAATTACTATTTACTGATGATAGAAAAGGTCAAACATCTCAAATTTTTATGGCTACACATTCAGATCACGTTTTAAAAAGTGCACTAGAAAAGGATGATACTTTAATAATTAAACTAAATGGTAGCTCTAACCCTGAGTATTTTCACAAAAACTCTAGTAGTCATATATTCAACTCTGTTACTTTAGCTGAAGTTAAATGGTTAATTTTTGATTTACCAACTACAGATTTACATATTGAACTTTATGGGGAATTAGAGAAGAAAGGAAAAATTAATCCAACAGATAGGAATCTTGATCCATACATTACATATCCCCCAATACCAATGGTTTATAAACATTCAATTCCAACAGATAGAGGTGATAAAACACTACCTACATACATTAGAAACTTTATTGACCATCCTGACAGCGGTCGTATGCGTCCATCTGAAGAAGACTTTATTGAATCTATCAAATTTATGATTAGCCAAATTTAAATATTATATTTTTTGATAACTGAGAAGTTATACTGTGTGCTGATTATTATATATATATCAATGCAATATTATCTCTAAATCTATTTACATCACAATTACAGCACAAAAATTATGGCATACTGCAATAATTGTAGATTATTTTTATGAGCTCAAAGATAATTATTTTATTAATCAATTATATACTATGTAGGGTATTTTTGCCCAACGCGCTTAAACTGTAAAAAGTTGAGTTCAAAATACTCAGCTCCGATGGTTTAGCCAATACTTTGATTCAGAAAACTAGTATTTTGAGCATAAATTGACTTGTTTTCAGACATTTTATGTAAAGTTGTCATAGTACATTAAAACCCACGTTTTGCAATACTTTACGTGCAGATTTTACACTTTCGGGGGGATGGGCAAAAATACCCTGAAAGTAAAAGCATGTCATTATTCCTAAAATTAAATATTTTGCGTTCGATTGATAAAGAAATTTATAATTTTATCAAAAGTCTTACTAAGCATTTTATCAAACCATTTTATCTCAAAAAATGTACTATAAACTACAAATGATGCCAATAATACTGCTAAAATAGTATAAATAAAAACAATCATGAAAATAATCCTTTACATATTTGTTGAAAGTGTCAATAGATCTAGCATATCTAATGACAGCATTAGTAAATAACATCTAAGAGCGAGTAAGGTAGTCTTATAATACCCAATGAAAACCTTTAGCTAGTGCACCTAAAAAGAATATACCAAATGTCCCCATCAATAATAACGCTTTATTGCTTGCTTGCGCAATTTCTTTTTGAAGCTCTAGCTTTACTATTTCAAGTTGTTGCTTAAGATCAGTTTTGGTAACAAGCTCATCAGAATGAAGCTCCTTTTTTATTTCCATCTTAACTTCATTTGCAATTGTGTTTATAGCTTGCTCTATTTGCCTTGCTTCATATTCAGCAAATTGCTCATTAACACCAAATTCTTTGGCTTTTTTTACAAAATTGAACACATCAAAATATTTCATAGTTACTTTGCTCATAATAAATATTCCGTGATGATTAATTTTAACATAAAAATAAATATGTAGTAAGTAGTTATTGTCAATGTATATACTATATACCTAAATTATACAGTATGATATGTTATAATTACTACGTCTAAAATCAATATATCAAAGCGAATAATAGACCATAAAATCTCACAAGTCTTTTGTGAGGTTTTTAACATTTTGATAAAGGAAATAGCATGACGTTCTTGTGGATTTTATTAGGAATAGTTATTTTTATTGGCGTGAGTATAATTTTTCATGTTATATATACGGATGATAAACCCTTGTACCGTCAACACTATACAAGCGAGCAAATTCAAAGAATTAGAAATATGTTTAAATTTTTGAAAATCAAATAAATCTTATTTAGACACAACTGAATTTTTAATATATTTCAAAATCCAAGAATTATAAAATAGGACAACTTGTTAGGTGTTGTCTATTCTACACTAAGTAAATCTATGAAGATCTTATAACGCTGAACCAACTAGTTTAGTTACTTATGATATTATACACTAATTTTACAGCTTTGAACTGGTTTTATAATGTTATAAGATGATGATAAACATACATATAACTCGAAAATAAAAAATTAAACTGATAAAAGGAGTGAATCATGAGCACTGGTGCATTAATCATATTTGAAGCATTCATTGGTTTAGTGATTGTGTTTGGTCTTTATGCTGGTTTCCATCGTAAAGATGATTCAAAAGAGAAAAGGAGCGAATCATGACTATGGGAGCAATCATTGCACTAGTTTTGTGTGTTGTAGCTGTGATTATTTTTGGTATTTATGCCGCTAATCACCTTGAAGATGATAGTCACACAGATGACTCAAAAAATAAGAATGAACCTAATCATCAATAACTACTTTTACACGCTACTCCAATCACTTTTCTAGGGTTTTACCGCATATCCGGGGTAAAACGGCAATGCTTTCATTGATAAGGTAATTTCACATATAAAGCAATTAACTTTAATGCCAATTATACGTACCTATATGGTAAAAATTTACGACTTAAAAAACGATGGTTTAAGGTAACAAAGTTTTTGAATTCTTCAAGTTTATAGTAATGACAAGGGCTTTGATACTATTATTGCCGTTTTACCCCGGATATGCGGTAAAACCCTTTCTAGCAAAACCACGATTTTTTTCACTAATTCCCAATCATTTTTTTCAATAGCTTCATTAAGCCAGGTTACGATTTGAGATAGTTTGATTATGCATTTTATTTCGTTCATTTTAACTGTCCGCTAAAATATTAATTATATCTTAATTAAAGTTGGCAGGGTTTCACACCCTGCACCCGTGGGATTTATTGACAAAATAGTTAAAACATCGTAAAATAATGACGGCTGTGCTCTGCAGGGATGCAACACAGGGACGAAATAGATAGCGCCATAAAAGGCGCTATTTGTTTTAGTTTCGGTCCTTACTCTAATAATTAGCAAAATTTGAATTAAGAGAATAAAAATGACTTTATTTCAACAACTAATCTTTAACGTTGTTATGCTTTTTAGCAGCTGTAGTTTACGGTGTTACACATGTAAAAAAACATAAAGATAAACAATAATATTTATTAATATTCCATTGATACTGCCGTGCTCTGCTGAGATCTATTTTTTATTCATCAGTCTTATAGCGCATCTCATTGTTCATTAAATCATACACTAAAACATCAGATTTTTTGTGAAATTTCTTTGGGATCCCGAATTTCCAAATATGTCTAATAATAAAAAACCAACCAAAACCCGCAATTAAACTTCCCAAAATCAATTCTAAGTAATTCATTATCACACTCTCAATATGTTTTTAATTAACATAATTATACCATATTAGACACAAGTTAGTTTAGATATAAGATTGATTTCATTCATTTTTTTGTTATATATTCAACTACTTGATTCGGTATGTCCGCAAAAGCTACATTTGCCGCAGATTTAGCATTTTTCGTCATAAGCGCTCCCATTTCTGATGCTGGCCTACTTGTGAAGTTAGTAACTTTTTGATTTAATGCATCATCAGCATCATGTTTCTTTTGATTAGTATCACCGCCGAAACTAGGTGGTAGTACTGTAACGGTAGCAACTTCATATTGAGCACCTGCTGAAATTTTATCATTCGCACCATCATTAGCGTATGTACCAGCATTGCTTTGAATTGCTTTTTGTGTTGATTGTACATTAGGTCCATGAGCATCATAATTTGAGCTAGACACTCCCGCAATATGTTGTAAAAACTCTTTAGATTCGGCATATTGATTACCCAAGTGCATCATATCACCTTGTCCATGTACAGACATATCTAGAATTTTTTCTTCAGGAGTATTTCCGCTATATTTATTTAATACCTCTGCACCGTATCCATGTAATAAAGCCTCTTTAAATGCATCAGTGCCAGCTAATTGAACATTGAATCCATCAGACTTCATTTTTGTTTCTGCACTAGTTAAACTAATAGAATCACTAACTGTTTTAGCGGATGATTGAGAAAGACCTTGCGAGCCACTAAATGCATTTGAAATACTAGAATCATTAGAATGCGAATATTTATCTGACAAGTCTTTAAACTTACTTATAGAATCAGTAAGTTGTTTAGTATTAGTAGTATCCATACTACCTTTTGCTATCGCATTAAAGCCAACTCCAATTGATGTTGATAAAGATTGTAACTCTTTAAGATCATTAGATACCCGAGAACCATCGCCCGATGAAATATCATGTGAAGCAGCAAATTTTTGTTGCGCTTGATATGCAGACTGAGCTTGCTTATTCCATTGTGAAGACTGCTGCCCAGCTTCTTGATGATTTGTTTGAGTGGCAGACTGTATAGCGTGTTGAGCTCCAGCAGAAAAGTTGACGCTAACAGGTAATTGTGTTTGATTAGCAGTTGATGTTAACATTGATTCACCATCCCCTAATCTAGAAAATGAACCATTCGCGGTAACTTGATTAATTCGCTCTGCTCCAGTAGTTTTCTCAAACGCATTATTAAATTTATTGGCTTGAGTGTTGCCATAACTTGTATTATCAATTTGAGAGTTACCTAAATTCATATTGCCCTTACCAGCCTCGCCTGCAGCACTAGATGCTGCGGATTTAGCAGGATCTGAGCTATGGCCAAATAGACTCGTCAAAGCCATGTCACTACCATGCACTAGCGCATAAGCTAATAGCGGCACTGACATTGATAAGTAATTTGCGGCCGCAACAATATTTGCATTAAGCGAATATAAATTACTCGAATTCATTAATGTAAAACCACCATCAGTAACCACCATTCCTGACTTAGCCTGCGCATACCAGTTAATACACGCATTTAAAACCTCAAAAACAAATGGTATCGCATTAACAGTGGCAACAAATTTAATGTATTTTAAGAATGGCAGAAAATTACTGGTGACCAAACAATAAAAAACCATAAAAGGATAAAACATAAACAACAAGGACTCTGCAAATATTTTCATCGCTGGCGTTATTCTTGCAGCCATTTCGCCAGATAACTCGCCACCAGCTTTATACTGCTGAAACTGCTGCGCGTCGTATGCCGCATTTGCCAATGCATTAGAGTTTACTTGCATTGCATTTGATTGAATCGCTTTATACGCGATATTCATCGCAATAGCTTGCTTAACAGACCCAACCATCCCACCAGCAACACCCAACAATTGTGTTGACGTTACACCACCAGCCGCAATAAAATTACCATACATCGTAGATGAGTCATTAAAACCCAAACTCTTTGCTAAATGTGAGAAAACATTATCTGTCATACCAGTCCATGTTGAGCTTAAATTATCAACCGCAGTATCGCATCTTGTAATGGTTCGAGTATTATTAGTACCAACAAGTTGAACTACATACCTAACTTGCTGTTGCTCTCTAAAATTAGATCTAAAGAACTCTAACAAATCACCACTTTGAGCTACTGAAGTAATTGCTCCGACATTGTTTGCAATTGGTAACGCACAATTAGCAAAGTAATTTTGTAGATTAGTATCAAATTGCATATTTCCTGACGTAAACGTATTTGCTGATGATACAAAATTTGAACCAAAAGCCATACCTGATTTGGTATATCCTAATCCTGGCTGTCCACTAGCACCAGTTTCAAAATATGTTTCGTAAGCATTAATTAAAGCATTAAAAAATTGCGACATATAAGAATTTACAAGAACAAGCCCAAGTGGTACATGAGGATTACCAGTACCGCCTGATACCGCGACCACTTTTGTTACACCAGTCATTTTATCAACAATTGTGACTTGGCCAGCTGGTGCAACAGCTAGCAACCAATACGCCATATAAAACTTAATAAAAAAAGTTAAGTCTAGCGGTTGATTAATGTTTCCGCGAGCGGTGATGCCAACTGCATTAAATAGAAACAAGAGTAAAGTGGTAACACCAGCAAGTTTAACCATCGAAAGAAATGTGCCACCACCAAAAAATGTAGCTATGCTCATTAAAATATTATAAATCGCAT
Source organism: Burkholderiales bacterium (assembly GCA_019744945.1). Classification (GTDB taxonomy): domain Bacteria; phylum Pseudomonadota; class Gammaproteobacteria; order Burkholderiales; family UBA11063; genus Aquella. The sequence continues at coordinate 12,650 of JAIETT010000205.1, read as the reverse complement.
CCACATTGCCGAACGTGTATATTACAAAATGTCCCATAATTACTACTTTTAATGGTTATTAAATGATTTAGCGAATTGAATTTTTTGAATTAATGATGGCGCATATTGCGTTTGAGCATATGACCTTAGAGAGTTAATATCATTCATCATAGCAACAGGATTGACTTGGCCATATTTTAAGGCATCTTTATTTAATATCGACATCTGCATATTAATTCTACTAACCAAGGTATCTAAATCACCCTTTACCTTCGGATCTGACGTATCTTTACTCATTGCTGCTTGCATCGCTAATTTCAACGACTCATTAAGAAGTTGATATACAATATCAAAAGCAATTTGAGAGTTATACTGTCTTAAAAATGGCTCAAGCTGATACCCCATTCCAGCATCATACAATGCCTGGCCCATTTGAAAAACTGGCAGCTTACAAATCGCGATTAAATATAAATTATCATCAGTTAAAGGTTTGTTGCTATTTAGATTATCAGATATTGCTTTAATCATTGTATTTACTTTGTCTAATATAGTCCAAGTCACAGCAACAGTCGTTGGAACACTAAATGTTGAACCGCCATTTAGATAACAAAAATCATTTGGTTTATTATTTTCTCTAAATCTTTGACAATTATAAGCAGATAAATTAGTTGGGCCAGCTTCTTTATTGTATAAACTGTCTATACCAATTTGATCTGGCACTACATATGAAGTTAATTTAACCGAGTCATTTCCACCGCCATTACCAAAATAAATATCACCTGTTACCGATATAATTAGATTTGCCAAATCTTGCATATTGCTACTACCGCTTAACCCAGTCGATTGCACATTAGCGATGTTTTGCAACCCCATCCACACCACGGATCCAAAAACTCCAGCTTTATCTGCTAATTGAGCATTACTATCGTTGTACGTTGGATTTAAGATCCCATTCATTGTAGATGCCCAGGAATTAATTGTGGTGGCCGCGGCTTTAAGGCCAAGAGTACCGCTTTGGCCATTGTCGCCATTTTTGGATGAGCCTGTAGTATAAGCGGCTACACCTCCATCACCACTCGCTGCATTGGCTCCCATTGCGTCTTTCGTTGCATTACCTAATGCTGTTCCGGCCATAGTTCCTAAATACGTACCAAGCTGGCACGAATTACTCGCTAAATTGACCAATTTCTGAGCGGCATCAAAAAACTCCTGAATCGAACCCTGCAAATCAGGCGAAATAACTTTTAAAGCTTGCATAAAAATTAAGGGTGCTGCAGTTACGATTGTATTTTGTAAAAACTTCATTAATTGGTCTGTATTAGACAAATATGAAAAAGAACCACCATAAAAATCGATGTTGCCGCATGAAGACGAAAAACTCGGCGGTGAAAAAGAAAATGGTTGTAAAGTAACCGATTGTGACCTTGTTGCAAAGCCACCCGCTGACATCACATTAGCCGATTGCGTATGTGTTATAGTGGCTGCATTTCCAGTTACGCTTATATTATTCATGTAAGAATTCATTGCAGAATTTACATCAGCAAACACAGCGTTACTCATTAAACTACTACAAACAATTAGGACCAAACTTGCTTTCAACTTCATTCTAGTAACTTCCGTTATTGTTATTATATTTATCTAAAACTTGTCGAAAATAGAAGCTAAATTTTGCATTGAAACAGCTAAAAAAATTTTTAAATTTTTGATTTCAACAACTTCAAATTCATTATAAATAGACCCGCTTTGATCTATTTGATTATTATCTGCAGCGATAATATATTTTTCAAAAATTTGAGGGGTTTTACAAATTATGAACCAATGATTTTTTGTTTTTAGTTGATTTAATAAAAATATTTCAATAGCTTCTAGAGATTTTTCAGAATTTTCAAATTTTAGATATGTAATGCGTTTTCTTTGGCCAACGGCTAAATCAGCTTCACTAGTGACTGTTATTAGATCATTTTCTCGATGCGATATTAAGTTGAAACGATCTTGCTTTAGTAATTCAATATATAAATCATTCACAGAAATTAAATGCTCAATTTGACTTTTTTTAATTTCAAATTCGGACATATTCAATTGATATTGTTGTGTATTTAGTGTATATACTGACGATTTATTCAAATATCTATGCATATTTAAATATTGAGCAGAACATAATGAAGATAACCTCTTTTTTGCTGCCGCCAATGATATTTTGAGAAATTTACTGACTTGTTCAGAATTCATAAGACCGAGTTTATCTAACATCGAAAAGATAGCAACATCTCGAACAGTTAATCTTATTGTTTTAGTTTTTTTCATTAGCTAATTTACTGGCTTAGATGTAAATTCGAGTTTCAAATTTTCAAAAATTTTATTTGATAAATGTTCAGCAAACGCACCAGATTTGAAATTTTGGACATAGTTGTCAATCAGCGAAATTAAATTAATACTTTCTGAAAATTTTTGAAATAACTCAATACTTGGATTTTGGCAATTTTGATGAAAAACGCAAAATTGCGGATAAAAAGTTGTAGAGAAAAAAAATAATCCATCGCTATGAATTTTTTTATTACTGATTTTCATTTTATTTCCTTTGTAAAGAATTTCTAACAGATTTCGAGAAAGTAACTACCTCATTTCATTGAGCTATTTTAGTTTATTTTTAAAAATAAACGCAACCCATGACATTTTTTTAAATCAAACAAAACTTACACTTACACACATATTATGTATATAGCGGCAGACTATGAAAAAAGTGATTTTAAAAATAGTTGAAAATAATTTATTTTTTGATGTGTTTTTTACAATTTCTGACAAATTTCTAGAAGATAGCGGCTCAAATTCATTCATAATTCTACAGATAAATAAAGTAAAAATCAAACCCGAAAATCAACTGTCAAACATATTATGTATATAACTGAAAACGCATAAAAAATAGTTGAAAATAAATTATTTTTAACTGATTTGAATGGTATCTGTTTATGCTAAAATCTCTATTATTTAATTATTTAGGTATTATCATGACTTATGGAGCACTTTTAATTTTTTACAGCTTTTTATCGATTCAATACTTTATTTATCGTAAAAAAAATTGCGTGGATGACTCATTTAAAGGTTCATTTGCAACTGCTCTTCAATTTATGCGGAAATATGGTTATGTTGAGTCAATGCTTTTCTTTATTGGAGCTTACTCAACGAATCAAAAAATGATAGCTACGACGATTTTAATGTTTGGATCTTTAACTGTGATTACCAATATTTATCAAAAACGTGTTTTAGCAAACATTAAATCTTAGTCTACGACCTCAGAATCCATCTGGTGATTTAAAGCGATTTGAGCGATTTAAATCACTTGAAACATAAATATCCTTGCACTAACCTATTAAAACCTATCCAGCGGGCTATAATCCATCACTAATTGAGTATACCAACACAATAGACAAATAAATTTTTGGCTTTCCTTGAAATTATCGCCTATTTCGTGTTTCAGTTTAGTTTTACCGCGATTGGCTCGCGCCTTTACCGCTTCCTTAGTCTAAAAAGTTTATATTTGCGGGTTTGTTTTATGAAAACACGTGCTGTCGCGTCCTAAAAACTTGTTTTAAGAACTTAAATTAAAGTTGTCCACAGGTTTTGTTAGTATTCTTTGTTTGTCAAGTTAAATTGAAGCTGAACGATGATTGCTGCGCTAGCAGCAGATTAATAATTATGAGTGAAACGAATAACTTTTTTACAGGCAGGGGGCTTAGGGCGGGCTGCCGCAAAGCGGCAGGGCGACTGCCTGTGCTGCGAAAATTTTTAAAATGATTTTGATTTAATATTACGATTATATAAGGGATTAAGATAGGGATTAGGTTACTTATAACAGACTGTTATATAGCGCTATATACGCTTGTCTGGTGGGTGATACGTCAATAGTCTGGTGGGTGATACGTCAATAGTTGGTGGGTGATACGTCAATAGTTGGTGGGTGATACGTCAATAGTTGGTGGGTGATACGTCAATAGTTAGAAACTAAATTAAAACGAGTCAAAAAGCTCAGCTTGTTTTTGTTTTTTGTTTTTACCTGTTGGGTAAATTATTAAAAAATTATTGTTAGTAATCTCATAATCCCATTTTATTTTATCCATATTTTTAACTATTTTTAATTTTTGTAACGAATCTATTAACATTCGTTTGAACTCTTTTGGTTGACTCTCGCTTTTACATAATTTTTGTAAAAAACTAATAGAGAATTGGATCGGATTTTTATGGCTTTCATAGAAACTATAAAGCCATCTGGCTAGTTGATTATCTCCAAGCTTGTGACGAATGTCACTATTAATATAAGTATAATCATTTTTAAACAATGGTGTTAAACATTTGTTATACTCAATAACTAACTTACCATCCCCATTAGTGTCGATGAATACATTATTAATTAAACTCCCTAAAAACGTTTGATTTTCTTGATGAATTTTTATCGTTGCAATCTTTAATCGCTCCGCGCGTTCAAAGATTTTTTTATAGCGCTCTTGATTCGGTGACAATCGCAATTCTTTACATAAATCATAAAGCGTGATCCTAAGTTCATTGGTCACACTTCTTTCTTTACCCAAATAAATTAGCGTATCCCACAACTCAAGATCATTTTGATCTAGATATTCTCCTGTAAACTTTAAATCATATTGCGACATTGTAAATATCGGCTCATTCTTCACTAATGCTCTGCGTCCTTTGCGAACCATACCGAATAATGCACCACGCAAAAAAGAGTTGGGTATAGCTCTTTTATTTTCAAAAATTTCAGGGAGTAGTTGCTGCATTGCAGTACCAAGTAATCTAGCTTCTTCTTCTGCTTTTTTTTGCTGTTTTTTTTCAAAAATAGTTAATTGATGTTTAACATAATTATCAAGCTGTTTACCAGACAATCCAAGTTTTTTACCTTCATTCGTGTATTGTGTTTTTTGCGGGTCTATTTTAGATATTTCGCTATTTGTATCATCAATATATTTGCAGTATTTATTTATGTTAATAGTTAAGTCTATCAATAATCTATCATCAACAATATATTTTTGAACCTTCTTCAACAAATCAAAAATATAAAAATCATTGAAGTATTTTTGTTCTTCAGTTGAAGATGTAATCTTGATATGACTTATAGAATTTTGAAAATCATCAATTCGATGACGAATGAATTTAGAGACATCTCCTAATTTACAAAGTTCATTAGCTAAATCCCTTAAAACTTCATCAGAAATATTATCTTTATCATATTCAATTCCAGGACTAAACCCTTCGAGATTTACTCCATTAAATGTAGAAAATTTAAGTTTTGGGGTATTTTTCATAGATTCCTCGTGAATGACTCATATTTATGTTTTTTAACTAGTGCTGAATTAATAAGACAAATCTGTAATTTATTTTTAATAGTTTCAACTTTAACTTTTAATAATTTTTGAAAATTAACCGCATTATAAGCATCAATTAATTAAAAAGGATCGCAATGCGCCAACGTCAATAATGCTAACTTAATAATAGTTAAAGTAGAAGGATTTAATAAAAATCTTTTAATTTTAAAATTAATGCTAAATGAAAATGAAAAAACCATTACGTTTCCAGTTAATTTTAACATTTTACTGGAAATTTAAACTAAATTGCACGATTTGTCTAGGTTCAAACTAGACTGCACACCTGGGGGCATCTAGACAAATCTGTAATTTATTTTTTGTTATATCTAATGCTTTTTATTTCATTGAAAATAAATCGCTATATTATCATTGTCAATATTTAGTTTACTCACTACGCGATACTGAGATTTTCTCTTTTACTCGCATTAATTTCGTCGTAAGACGATTTTTGACATTCACTGTCAGGATATTTTCATCTTCCAGATGTTTTTGACTTCATTTATTTGTTGTCAGGATTTAGTGAGTAAACTTAGGCACCCTTCGGTGCCTTTTTTTTGCTCATTCATTTTTCATCAAATTCTATCGCAATCATGATACAAATTTTAACTGTGCTATACCATTATTATATTAGTATTACACTAGTGCTATAACGGTATTAAATCATTCCATCTCGCTTGAGTTTTTCAAACATAGCCTGCTTAATATAACTACTAACTCCAATTTTATTTTTTTTAACCGCATCAATCCAAGCCCGTGGAATCTCATATACTGATGTATTTCTTACAGTATCAGAATTATCTTCTTGCTTATTTTGTAAATTTGCATTCCCGCTAATTTTATCAAATGCATCTTGATTAATTTTTATCTTTGCCATTTTGTATTTCCTTAATTAATTCTTGAATTTCAATTGCTGCTTTACTATCTTTAGCGTATTCGCTAACACTTAAGCCACGCTCAAACGATTTTTTAAATTCGCTTCTATCACGTATAATACTATCTAATAATTTAAATTCTGAATTATGGCTAATAAAATCTCTAATATCGGTTAATGATGTGCTTAAATTAAAATGCAGTCTATTTAACAAAACATGCGCTTGTAACTCAGGACGCTCTTTTCTAATGTCAACAATAATATTTTTAAATGCTAGTAATCCAACCAGTTCAATTGTAGAATCACTGACAGGTGTTATAACCAGATCTGCACCAAGTATTGCAGCCCGATTAAGGTCGCTATCAAAACCACCAACATCAATAATTAATAGTTTTTGATTATTATTAATAATTGCCGCAACTTCTTTAAAACTCTTAGCATACTTTATATTTAATTTAGCAGAGTCATTTCTTAATGTATTAAAATAAGATAATGATTTTTGCATGTCTAAATCTAAAACATCTACATCATAAATCTTAGCTAAGTCAACAGCTAAATTTGATGCTATAGTAGATTTCCCAACCCCACCTTTTTGGTGTGCAACTACAATTATAAAATTCATATTATCATTACCTCTAAATAGTATTTTACCATTATAATAACGTTATTATACACGTTTAATAACGGCTAAACTAAATTATTTTAACTTAGCTCATAAAACAATAACGGTTTAGTAACGTTATTATACATGCATAAAACTATAGAAAGCCTCTTGTACTAGATTAAATTTTTTGTAAAAACTCTGCTATGTTAATATTTTCAGCCAAGTGCAATGAGTTAGCATTAATATCAAATCTATTGTTTAGCTCTTCTAATATTTCAATTTTCTCTTGTTTGTATATGATAACAACGCAGGACTCTGGAAAATTATAATTACAAGCCTTCATGATTTTCAAATTGCTATATTCTTTGCCATTGCAAATCTGAAACATTCCATTTTGTGAAATAATTCTCTGATTAACTCTTGGAGCATTAATGATTATAGGGTTAAATGTTGCTTTCAGAAAATTTTTAAGTTTATCTGTCATATTATCTTTTCTTGTCTCATTCTCACCATAAATATGCTTTAAAGCATCAATACAAACGTTCATGAAATCATTATGAATTAAATCATCTAATGAACCAATTGATTGTTCTAAATTTTGTGGTGCTCCATATAAAGTAATAGTTTTAATAAAATATGATGATACAAGATATGCAAATGCGGTTTTTTGTATTTCTAAGTTATTTTTATCAAAATGTGGGCTATTAAAGTCAAACTGACTAACTTCACAGATTAGCTCCGATATTATTTTACAATGAGAAACCTCAGGTCTACTATAATTACAAAAAAATACCTTACCATCGCGATCTAAATATTCTGGATCACTACAAGCAAAATATAATGCAACTAATGGATTTGTACTCCAATCAATTAATCTTGTTGGTAGTCCAAAATGTTGCATATCAGCAAGAACATTAATAGTTGGTTGAGTTTCAAATTCAGGAAATTTTTTTATATACTCTTGTATAAGAATATGTTCTTTACCAAGTAAATGCTTATAGTCTGCCCTAAATAATTTAGCATTAACATTCCATTCCGCATTACTTTGTCCTCTGAACACAAATTTATTCATCAAAGTTTGATCACTATTAACTATTTTCAAATTTTTCTGATTAATTTCATCTAATACATTAATTAAACTTCTCATATTTATTCACTTTCTTTTTATTTTACTTAGCAAAATAAGCTAGTAATTCATGATCAGCACATTCCTTTTTTGCGAAAATCTCATTTTTGTAAAAAAGGAATGCACCAACCGCAGGGCGGTAGTTAACTTAGAAGCGTGCTTTTTGCTTAAATTTTTTAATTTCGACTTTCAATTTACGAAAGATTAAAATTGCGCATCCAACAAATAACAAAACTAAGCTAAGAAAAACAAAAAATGTACTAAAGTGTATGTTATGTTTTATCTCAACAAATTCTAAGAGCAGCATTGCTACTAAAAAAAATACTACACTAGCAGCAATAAAATTATATGCTAGCAAGCAGACATAAAAATTATCTTCAAAACGAAATCTTAAAGCTTGAGCTAGTTTGAATTTTTTATACTCCATTTTGAATCCTTAAAAATAACAACAATCCCGCTCATGGTACCAAATAAAGCTAAAATTTTCGCCTGCCATCGGGTAATGCGCCATTGAGTTCCAAGTTGCGTCCGTTTCTCCAATTGCATTACAGCACGTGGCCTCGGTATAAGCGACAGATTTCGGAAATGACATTCCATATTTCCATTCTGCCTTATTCATCATGATATCTGGTACCACATTGGAACAAATACCCAAGGAACCAGTCGTAAAAGCTTCCATACCCATTCTATGCATCAACATATTAGCTTTCATGTTTGAGAGAGTTGCTGATTGCACTGCTTGTTGAGCATCAATGTTGTTGCCGTTTAAGGGGAACATATTTCCTTGGCACCCTGCACACCAATATAAATATTTTGACGGATTGGTATCTGAGCCCGTATCTGTAGTATTCTCAGCAATACTCGATTTGTCAGGGGTTACATTATTAAGAAACGAAATATCAACCGAACCAAGCCTGGCTAAATGTTTTGTATTTTGTTCGTGATCAACTTTAATGCTTGTACCTAAACAGTCAACTGTACAAGCCATTTGAGCTGGCAGGCTACTATATAAAACTACGTCTGGAGCAAAAATGAAGCTGACTTCGTCATCATTCCAACCAGGATCAACTTCTGATAGAAACGCGACATCAAATTTTATATCGGCCCCCATAGTACAACCTAGATCAATTACTTCAAGTAATTCTAATAACGGGCTTATGTACCAATGCATTTGATAAAATGTACTTTTATTTTCTAAGCCGCCTTTAGCTGCAGAACCATAGTTTGGTGACGGTAAAATATTAGACAAGCCCTCACCTAAATCTAATCCACCTAATCCAACTAAGCAAAAGGCTTGTTTAGTTATATCTGTGCTTCTGTATGGCTCATAAAATGACATCAGCATCCCAGGAGAATATAATCTATTCGCACAAAAACAAGTACCTAACGGACCAATAAAATTGCCGCCTGCTCCAAATTTATACATGTTTTCTTGAATTGATTTTTTATCGTAAACTGTTTCACCTTTTTGCCCGACATAATCCCATCTAATCGGTAATGGACTAATATAAATCGGAAACATGCAACTCCAACAAACATCTGTAAGTGGATTAACAAAAGTACCAGAACAAGCGCCAGAATCAGCATAAACTGCCGTAGAACATGTTAAAGTTAATGAACATGCTAATAATTTCAATAATTTCATTTTAGTCTTTCAAAGCTTGCACACCTGGGAGACTGAATTAAATTATTTTTGAAGATATCTATATATTTTTTGCTATTCAGTTATTCTGTACCTCTCCTTTACAAGTTAAAATAATCTCACAACTTTATCGGCATTATACTAATTAATTATATTTTTGAGTTTTATTATCGCATACGCACATGTAAATTATCCCACTCTACAAAACTAGATAACTGTGTATTCTTAGCCAATCTCAACAACAATTCATCTGTTGATTCCCAATATAAATGAGATGCAATAATATCATTCTTTAATGCAATTACTGTTTCGACAAGTTTTGGCAGAATTGATAGACATATAAATTTACATAAAATATTTGGAATTTCATAATAACCATCGTCTTCTGTAATGATATCCCTTAAACTGTTTGGATCATATATTTTATTTTTATCTGCAATAATTAAATCGTACAATATGCCATATGATCTATCTCCAGAGTATATGTCTATTGAGAATATTTCCATATTGGCAATATCATATTTGTTTCCAATCAACACATCTGCTAAATTTAAAAGAAGGAAAAACATCTCTGGATTTTCAATAGGACTGAATGTATCATGATATGATGATGTATAATACATTTCAACAATTTGCTTTAGATTAATTAAGAACGATTTTGTTGCATTAATTGTATCAATCAATTTTCTTTTATTAAAGATAGTATCTAATCTTACATTATATTCAGTTCCTAAATTAGCTTGTATTCTTAAGGTTTTACTGGAGTTTTCTCTGTCTAGTAACTTACAGGCGTCCCAAAATATTGGTTCTGAAATATACATTTGTTCATTTGTTATATCTATTGCAACTATTATTACATGACAGTGAAAACTTAAATTACACCAGTATTTAAGTGTTGATTGTTTTAAATTGCTCACACTAATAGTTTGATCATTATTTCCCACATACGTTTCACTTGCTTTTACTTGAACTTTAATAAATTTCCCTATTAATTGCTCACATACTACTTGTTCAATTTCAAAATCAATTCCATAATCATTCTCTGTAAAATTTCTAAAAATATATCCGAAATCTTTTAATTTATACAATAATATTGCAAAAGATTTGGATTGAATAACATGTGGATTTATTCTACTCGGTAGTGGCATTTGATAATCCTTAATAAAGAATTTAGTGGTGAGTGTTATTTCAGTGAGAATCTATCAGATTAAATTATGGTGTTACTTTAAATATAAGTATGATCTAATAAACTTATTTTTTAAGTATAACTTATAACCTGAACGCGAAATAAGAACCTAATATTTTATAACTAATACTTTAAACACGATCTCTTAATCTCTGATATGGTTTGTTTACTAACCGACAATTCCTTAGCAATCCAATCATAGCTTTTTTTAGCTTGTAGGAAAATAAGAATTTTCTCGAGTTTATCTTGAGTGGTTTTGTTCTTACTTCCTATAGTTCTGCCAAATTTAACACCATCAGCTTTAGCTTTTTCTATACCAGCCTTAGTACGTGCATTAATCATACTACGCTCTAACTCAGCAAATACCCCCGCTATCTGGAAAAATGCTTTTCCCATTGGTGAGGTAGTATCAACTTTGTCGCCTGAGTCAAGAGAGATAAGATCAACTGACTTGGTGTTTAATAATTCAATGATGTCAATAAGACCTTTGAGTGAGCGAGCGATACGATCTATTTTATAAACGACAATTATATCTCCAGAGCGAAGATCATTTAACATAATAGTAAGTTGATCCCGATTATTATCTTTACCACTTATTGACTCGCTGTATATTTTTTGACATCCAGCAGCAGATAACGCTTGTTTTTGAAGTTCTAGATCTTGAGATGAGCTACTTACTCGAGCATAACCGATTTTCATGTTATTTCAGTACAAATTAATTTAATATTAATAATTATACTACAGTGGTACATAAATATCAAATATATTTTACTAATTGTACTAAATTATAGGATTTTGACACAGTACATCTATACTATAGTTTGAATGTACTATGAATTAGATGCTAAGGAAAGTTATTTTATGAATGTGCCAAATAATGTTGCTGGAAGTATGCCATTTATTGTTGCGCGTTACATAAATTATGTTGGTGGCTTTTATGTATCATCAAACGCTTGTTTGATGATACACCCATTTCGCCATTACAGCATCTTTTCGTTCCATAACTAGTCAACCCACAACATTTGCCGCTTCAGGCAGTTTTTCTTGAGAAAGTTCCTGCAAAGTGAAATAATACACGGTCTATATGATTTCTGATTAAAATTATGCCACACATCTAATAAAAAGTATTCTTTGGTTCCAGAAAAGTAAATTTCATTAATTAAATTATCAAGTTCCATTTTAATTTCCTAGTAAAAGCACTACATTATTACTAACAGGTTATTCTCATTTAAATTTAATCATCAATATTTATGGTACCAACAACATGTAATAAGTATCAATAATAGCTTTTTTATTTTCTTCTTTTCTAGTCTGAGAATAAATTTTGTAGCACATGAATTTATTGTTGTAATATTTTGGATATGTCCAAAAACTCTTACTTGTTGAATCATCTTTATTCTTTTTAGATACTTGTTTAAAAAATATAGATAGATATTCATCATTGTCTGAATATAAAGAGGCTACAATTGCTAAATCTGTATGGGTATTATTTGATTCTATTTCAAATATAGAAAACTCGCGGTTTTGTAGTTTCACTTTAGACTCAATTGAATTATTTCTTTCCTTAATGATCTGACGAAAGCTTTCTTGATCAAAGTTACCTGCACAAATGTTATTATTATCACTAGATTGTATAAAATAAAAAGTAGGGGTAATTGTTCTATTTAAATCATTATTAATTCTTGTTATTTCTCTTCCCGCTTCTTCTACTGTTACGCCCGATGTTAAAATGCACCACCTGAAGCCTAATTGTTGATAAATCGCCCGAAATAAAAGTGCACCACTTTGAAGTGTAATAATATGATTGGTTACCTAAAAAAATGGAGCTAATCATGATTTCAAAAGGTGATTTTATTGTGATACAAGA
>JAIETT010000068.1 GCA_019744945.1 Burkholderiales bacterium | reverse complement strand
TCAATTATCGAAATGATAATCTCTATGCTATAATATTAAAATTGGTTAGAAATAATCCGCTTTGATTGTCTAGCCCCAAAATTTTTAATAAAAAATCTCGTGTATCTTCATCTAAAGAGTGCAGTTCAAAAAAGTAATTAGGATGGACAAAGATATTAACTTCTCCAATCCCACCGTTCCAGTTATCTATTTTATAGTCTTCATAATGTGAGTTTTCAAGTTTAATAGCCAAATCATATTTATTTTGCTGTTTTAGTATATTTTGAATAATTTTAATGTTTTCTTTACTCATATTGCCCTATATACAAACACATATCGTGGATGTGTTTTAAAATATCTTAGTTTATATCTAATATCTTGTGTCATAATTTGTGAAGCTATAAATATTAAAATGGTGCATCAATATCTGAATAAGCATCATTGCGACTATTAGATTTTATATACCACTTTTTAGATATTTCTGCTAATGCATTTTTTCTTGTTTTTTGATTTGTCATAAATTCATCTTTTACAAAAGAATAATCGTTATCTATCATCGATTTCATACTTTGCAACACTGATTTCCAACCTGTTTTATGTCTTCCCCAATTAAAATAAACATCTTTTGACCAACCATCAATTTGTTTATCTAAATCGATAAAGTGTGTGTTTATATCAAATGGGCTCTTTTTTTTATAAAATAAATATTCATAAAAAAGTAGCCAGTTTTCATTTATAGCGTTTTTAGGAGTATTAACTATTTCTTCTAATTGTATACACAACTCAGGTTTTAACATTGACTTATGTTTAATTAAAAATACTATAAGTAACTTATTATCTAAATTAATATTTTCAAATGAATAGTCTTTTTGATTCTTTAATACGATTAATTTAAAAAACCAATACAGAATCTCTTTTTCAGAGTTAGTCGATTTGGTGTGATCAACTAAGCAATCATATAAATTACTCAGTTCATCTTCAACTAATGTAATATTTACAACATTAAAAATATTTGAGTAATGCAATTCATATATTAACTGAGGAAACCGATTTATTAAGAATAATAATTTAATTTTGAGATTTTCTACATTTTCTTTAATTTCAGAATTTTTATTACAGTATTGATATAGTTTTACCATGTTAATTGGATAGTGAAATATTCTTCTCAACGCTACTTTTGCATACGTTTCCTTTATATCATTAGAAATATTATCTGATACAATATCTTCAATTAATAAATTAAAAAAGTATTCAACTTGCACACTATTTATATCTATAATGTTTCGTTTTTCATATTTTTGTTTTTTTATGGATTTAGCGTAAGTGCTTGCTAACTTATTCAAATATTTCTCAAAGAGCCTATTTTTTGATAATTCAAGATAATCGAAAACTTTGTACTTAGGGTATGATATTTTAAATTCAAAATACTCCGTTGACAAAGATTCTTCAACTATTTTTTTAATAATTTCAATGTCTTTAACTTTGTGTTTAATATATAATTGATCTGAAAAATATGATATTTCAGACTTTATTTTTTTTACACTTAAACTTTGTTGGACTGCATTGCTTAAAAACTCCAAAATATGACTTGCGCAAGATATGGATAGGTAATTACCAAGAAGAATACCTTTAGTTTTATTATTATTTAATAATCTAATGTTCTCATCAACTTTTAGTGCTTTTGTTGAACTAATTTTTTCAAATACATGAGTGTATATTGAGTTGTAAAAATTACTAATATCAAAAAAACTTAAAACTTCATATTTAAACATGAGATCTTTAAGATCTTCTCTTAAATCATTAGAATAACTTTTTGCTTTAAATTTCTTCTTATCAAAGTCGATTTCCATTCTGTTCATTTTATATAATAATGGATCATCCAGGGTATGCAATTTATTGGCAACATAGGAATAGGTAAAAAAATTGGGGAAATCTACTTGTCTCACTTTATTATTTGAACATAACACTACTTTAAATGGAATACTAACATGTTCTGTAATGTTAGTTAAATATGGTTTGATTGCACTATAAGGATCATCATCAAATAAATATTTAATTGAGTTATTAAAAACATAATTATTTATTACTTCTTGAGGCATAGATTAACTTCCCAAATTTAACATTTGTATTAGACCCATATTATTTAAATTTAATTAAAATGATATTAAATAACTTATTTCCCAGAAAGCAATTTTAAGCCATTCTGGATCGCGACTTTCTTATTATTTCAGCGTAAGATGTCAATAGTCTTTTTGTTTACTTTGTATTGCTACTATTCAAGCTTAATAATTTTTATATAATAAGTCTAAGAATTTATATTTATTATAATTATTACGGTCACAAATTTCAGACAGCCCCATTAGATTTTCTAATGACAAAGATTTAAGGTGCTCTTTGGGTAATTCGTAATCAAATTTTGGAGGCTTGGAGTCCATAGCTAAAATATCACCATTGCTAAATTGTAGACTTTCATTTATTAAGCGTTTCGGTTCAGATTGTCTTAAATATTTAGATGCTATCATTTCATGGTATATCCACGGCGATGATGTTTTTTCCACAACGGTTGATTTGAAAGAAATTGAATTTGGAGTATTAAGAAAAAATAAACATTCAGTATTATAAATCATCATTGACAGAGCATTAGCGAGCATCATGTGAACATGACTTGTTGTAATATTTCTTAAATCATAATCGTATGTTTTTCTATTTTTATTATAGCAATGCGTCTCGTCAATTTGTTTTAATATATCTGCATAATTACCCCATATACATGAATCAATAAAAGAAACTATGTCAAATTTTTCTTTTAACCAACCAGCCAATATATACGCGTTATCTAAATCTTTGTGGGAATGAGAAATGAATATATCTGCATTAATATTTGGAAACCAATTATCTTGCAATTTACTTGCATCAATACGACCATCATGACTAATGAACTCATTTAATTGTTTAGCTACCGATCTCTTCATCTCGTTAAACATAGATTGTCCAACTAATTTCAAAGAATCGTTTGGTTTTAAAGAAATAGCTAAATCATAACCCTTATACAAAACAGCACCCCTTTGTTAAAAACAATATCCCGATAAATAATATATGACAACCATAAAATGCAATTAACGTAGTACTTAGCATTTTATCAATTATTTCATCCGCTTTATTGGTGCTTTTTGGTGTTATATTATAAAATTTGCTTAATTTAATTACATCAAAATTATTTGTGTTAGTACTTTGCGTGTTAAACTCCGTTAGCTCATTATATTTATCTCTAAATTGATATTCATAATATAAAAAACACCCATCAATAAACCAAAGAAATAGAATAGGAACTATTAAAAATAAAATACTTATAGCTTTAAAATCTTTGATAAATCCCAAACATAAAGCCAGTAATCCAATAGTCCATGCCTTTATTAAAAATGAATTATTATTCATCCTTTTGATATTATCTTGTAATAAATCAATTTGTTTATGTAAGATAGTTAAATAATTTTCTGGATATTTTACTTCACTCATTATAAACCTTAAATAAACAGTTGTTGGAGAAGGGATTTTTTAAATAGTTTGGTTTGTTCAAGTTGGGCATTAACTTGAGTTATTTTATCGTCAAGACTAGTTAAAAAATCAGCTATTTTAACCTGTTCTTCATATTTTGGAGTTTTGATTGTAATTGTTGATAAGTCTGAAGAATTTATTGCGGGATAACTTGTTCCCGTACAACGCAACATTACTGTATTAACAAAATTTTCTGTTAGAAGCATCTGAAATATAAATTTATAATCATAATTTTCTCTCGCTCTTAATTGTGCATATCCTGTTGAAGCTACATAATTATCTTCAGATGTAACGCTAAATAGCAAATTATTCCTTTGATACGGTCGTACCATTTGAAATAATATGTCATTTTTGGATAAAACTCTTTGTGCTCTACTTGGTGCATCATTTGAGTTAATATAATTTAGTGTTCCAACCCTGCCATTATTTACACTCTCTAAGTCTACATAATAAAAGTTATTTGGCAAGTTTTCAGACTTTGGGTTAACTTCTGCAATTTCTTTTAAATCTTTTTCTTGCCAATTTGGATAATTATTGCCGTTGTCATCTTTGAAACGAATTTGTTGGCTGAACATTTGCTGCACTATGCCTTTTTTATACTGTTCAAGGAGTTCTTTTTTCTGGGTTAATTGCTGAATTTTGTCATCAACACTAATTAAGAAATCTGCGATTTTGCTTTGCTCTTCTAATCTTGGGATATCAATGAGTAAAGACGATAAATCATCCTTAACAAATCCTTTTATTGAAGTTCCTTGGTTTAATTCAATTAACTTTTGTGTTTTTATTTGCAATAGATATGCAATAAAATAGCAATTGTCATTTTCTAATATAGCACTTTGAAAATCTTGACTAGTGCAAAGCTCTTTATCATTAACGGCTATTTTACCAACACCAACACGTGAAACTACTAATATAGAATTTACTGGAATTATTTTAGTTGCTGAATTATTAACTGCTTCTTGGGTAATAAATCTTGTTACATTTATGTATTTGATATTATTTTCAATTAAATCTGAGCTTGAAATCCAAGGAATATCTCCATACCAAAAATCAGTTTTTTGGGTTGATGGCGTACCTCCGCCAATAAATTTAGCAATTGTGCCCAATTGGCAACCATACCACTCACCACTAAACTCTGGAAATCTTAACTTTGGTACATTATTCTTCATCTTGCGGCTCTTGCTTATTCGGTAAAAAACTATCACCGCTAATCACGCTCTTACCTGTTTTAGCTTCTAATTCTTTACGTGCTTGTTTTGCTATACCACCACCAATTTTACTAGCTTGTTTGTTTTCTTCCAGTCCTGTTGCTTTGGTTGTTTCAGCAATTTGTCTGGTTGATAATTCAGCTAATGCTGTAAAAATAAGCTCTGCTTCGTTCATATGGTCACGCAAATTTTGCGTTTCCAATCCTTTGAGGTTTTTATGCTGCTGTACAGTCAGCTCCGACCATTCTTTATGAATGATATTAGTTAAAATCGCAAATTCTTGTCCTTTGCTAATTCCATGGTCTTGCCAGTAGTCTGTCAGCTTATTGCGGGTTTCTTGACCCATCATGCGCTGTTGAATCCATTTTTCACTTCGTCCGTGTTGTTGCCAGTTTTCACGGGCACGATTTACGGACAATTCAGGATCTACTGATTCCTGAATACGTTCATAGCCGACTTTAGCCAGCCAGAGTTTAATCGGTTCAGCTTTTGGGCTTGGTACTGATTGAATAATCCGCAGCAAGGTTTGAATATCTGCGACATCGGTTAGATATTTTTTTCCATCATCGGCTTCTAATTTCAGTCGGTTACAATTTGTAACCGACTCACTACCATCTTTCTTGAGACGATTTTTTAATACTTTCCAGTAGTTACGCGCAGCCTGATACTCAGGTTGTTGGAGTAAAGCGCGAATAACATCGGTAACAGAAAAATACCACAATTGTTTTTCTTCATCAAATACCCGACGAATTGCAAAGTCATCAAAATTTATTACTTCATTCATAATGTTATCCAAAATTAAAACAGGGTTGGAATATTGAGCTGCTTACAAAACTCAGCTATTTTGGCATCTGTTTGCTTCATTTCATTATCCAGTGATTTAATTTGATTGGCAACTTGGTGCAGATCAATTTGTTCTTCTTCCTCGAAAGTATCAACATAACGCGGGATATTTAAATTGTAGTCATTCTCTTTGATTTCGCTGATATTTGCCAAATAGCTATATTTATCCAGCGTAGCGCGTTCTTTATAAGTGGTGATTATTTTATCAATATCACAATCTCTTAGAATATTTTGTGTTTTGACTTTTTCAAAATCATTACTGGCATCAATAAATATGATGTGCTCGCTATCTTCACGGCATTTTTTAAATACTAAAATACATGTTGGGATTGAAGTTCCATAAAAAATATTAGCTGGTAAGCCAATTACGGCATCAAGGTAGTTTTTTTCTTCAATTAGATATTTGCGAATATGTCCCTCCGCACCACCACGAAATAAAACACCATGTGGCAGCACAACTGCCATAGTTCCATTATCAGCCAATTGGTGAATCATGTGTTGTACAAAAGCAAAATCGGCTTTAGTGGTTGGCGCTAAGCGTCCGTATTGACTAAAACGCTCATCACTCATATGAATCTGGCTGGCGCTCCAGTGTGCTGAAAAAGGTGGATTAGCAACGACCGCTTCAAAACGTTGCTCTAGATGTTGCGGGTTATCTAGAGTATCTTCTTGTTTAATATCAAACTGCGAGTAATGAACTCCGTGCAAAATCATATTCATACGACATAAGTTATAGGTTGTTCGATTGAGCTCTTGACCATAAAACTCGCTAACATCTCCAACCTCACGTTTTACACGGAGTAATAATGAACCAGATCCACAAGTAGGATCATAGACGGATTTTAAACGTGATTTGCGTACTGTGACCAGTTTAGCTAATACTGTTGATACTTGTTGGGGGGTATAAAACTCACCAGCCTTTTTACCTGCGCCACTAGCAAATTGAGCAATTAAATACTCATAAGCATCACCTAGAACATCTGCCTTGGTATCAGATAAATTAAAATCTATTTTATTTAAATGCGCTAAAACTTTAGAGATGAGTTTATTACGATCTTTAACAGTTCTACCAAGTTTGGTAGAATTTAAGTCTAAATCCTCAAATAAATTATCAAAATCATCTTCGCTGGCAGTGCCAAGTGTAGTTTGCTGGATATTGTTTAAAATTCGTGTTAAATCATCTAGAATAAAATTATCGGTTGCTTCATCATCGCTATCTTCTTCGGTATTTCGTCCGCCTTTTTGCGCGATAGAACCAAAAAGTTCATTTGGTTTTAGAAAATATCCCAGAGCTTCAATTGATTGCTCTTTAATAACCGCAAGGTACTCTTTACCTTCTACGGTTGTTTCATCAATTATGTTATACTCAATATTATCTTCGCTTAGCAGCTCATTGGCATAAATATACATTTTTTCAGAAAGGTATTTATAGAAAATAAATCCAAGGATATAATCCCGAAATTCATCAGCATCCATTTTGCCGCGCAATGTATTAGCAATATTCCATAATTGTTGTTCTAAAATCCGTTTTTGTTCTTCCGACATCCAAGCATAATCCTGTAGCAAATATTTCCCTGATTTTACCATACTATAGAGCTGTTACATATGCTTATCCATGCTGCATTTGCTTGGTCTGCAACGCTTTCAGCGCTGGCTTCGGGTCTGGCGGGTTTTGCTTGCAAAACAGGGATTCAGCGCGGATTAATGATATAGGCTTAGGTAATTCCTAAGCCTTATTTTACAGATAACAATATAAGCCAGTTTCTTGCTCAAAAAGCGGTATTAAGTCCTCGGCATAAACCTCGTTAATTTGCTTGATTACTTTATTCGTGCTTAGTCTGGTATTGCTAAAAGTTAACTCATATAAATCTAAGCCGATGTTATAGGTTATTGTGACTAAATTAATCCTGTTTTTAACGCTTAAATTACTGGGTAGCGCGCAATTTAAAACTGGCTGTTCTTTGTGGTTGGTGCTGTAGGATAACTTTGCACCTGTCATAGTGGTAAATTTACTGCCGCCTAATTGAGCTAAAATAGTGGTGGCGATTTCTTTAGCATAATTTAATTGTTCCATTGATCTAATTCCTTGTGTTGTTAGGTGCTAATTGCGGGATTGCTCCCGCTCACTTGGTTAATTAATCGCCGCTTGTGCTTCAGTCTTGATTATCTTGCTGCCAAACTCTTGGCGGATGTTTTTCATCGACTTAGAGCCGCGTTTGTATTTGCTAGTGTCTATGGTTGGGCTCCAATACCATGATTTTTTTGCACCTGAGAATTTAAAGCCTAAATTACTGATAGTCTCTTTATGCGGATAGGTATTACCTGATAACCATACCCAATAGCCACAAACTTCGATAATTACACCATGTAAAGTTTTTAAGGTATCCATAAAGCTAAAATCAAAGCTGTGATTGGTTTCAGTTTCTTGATTGATGTCAAGGGTTGCATTTAGCTCAAAATACTTGCATAGCTCACTAAATGCGGTATTAATTAGCTGCATAGTTTCAGTGCTGCCACCTTTATCAGGATGATTAACACTAGCTAATTTACGGTAAACTTGTTTAACATCACTAAGGCAATATTGACCATTTTCTAAGCCAAAAATAACGATTGCATTTTCTAATTTATTCATTTTATAAACTCCAGTAAAACATCATCTAATTTAGCGCTAACTAGCGCCACCGCGATTAAATCAAGCCGAACCAAAATAATTATGGGTAAAGGGGCTTAGCTCCTTTCTGCCAGAGGCATAACCCCCAACAAAAACCAACATTTTTTGTTTTGCGGCTTAATGGCGATACTAAAGAGCATAGCTAAGCGTTTGCTAGTGCGAGACCAGCAAAGTTTTTGAAATTGTTTTATGGAGTTTATGACTAAAAGAATTTATAAAAGTTTTCTGCACACGTAAACTCTGATTAGCAGATTATGTCTATAATCGGCGAATCAGCCCAGTTACGTAGTGTCGTTAATGAAGATTAATTGAATGAAGGAAGCAATGACTGAGTGCAATTAATTTCACACTCAGCAAATCAAGCGCAGCTATGCTTTATCGGCGTTAATAATGTTAGCCGCAAAATAAAATAAAAAATAGCCCCGATATCAGGGGCTAAAATTGCAATGTTTTAATTTATGAATTTATTCATACATCAATAAGAATTTAACGATTTAACTTATTTACTGTGCGAATACCGCAGCTGGATTACTGGTTGAATTGGTATATCCCACAACAAACACTTTGTTCTCTGATGCATACATTGAATAACATCCTTCATAAACCTTATAATTTGAAACATCAATATATGCAGTATAGCCGACATTTCCCCAGCCCGTGGTGTTTGATAGTAATGTTGCATTTATACCAGTTCCAGTATAACCACTAATTGGACTACATGTGTACATTGTTGTGTTAGTTACGCCTATTGCACTTGCAAACGTACCACCAGAATAAGTTGTAATATTACTGGTATTAGCTAAGCTTGTTGCTGTAATTGTACTTACATTAGAAACATAAAAAATATTATTTCTAATTACAGCTGAATTGGATGATGGATCATTCATACCGACATAAACTGAGTTGATATTGTTGTTACTGCTATAAGCTCCAGTATCAGCATTAAATGCTACAAAGTTATATTGTTTAGTTGAACTAGAAACAGTTGTACTTGTTAAACCGTAAATAAATCCTTGGTTATAAAAAGTTTTGACAAAGCTAATATTAGTTGTTGCGGTTCCAGTTAATAATGTTGTTGTCCAAGTCGAGCCATTATATTTAAGGATCGCGTACTGATTAGAATTATTCTTACCAATAACCAACATATTGCCATTTTCATCAGGTACGAAATTATAGGCGTAGATTCTATAACCTGATGGGAAATTAGCCATTGCACTAGAGCAATCCCATGCAGTTGATGAATTAGCGCTCGCTGAAATTGTACAAAGTGTCGAGTTGCTTTGATTTAATCTATAAATCGTATTTGATAATGGTTGATATGATATATTATCCGTATTTACCACGCCGCTAGCAGAACCAATTTGATTGGTCCATTGTGCGCCAAGCGTGTAACTTCCGCCACCACCGCCGCCATTATCACTTCCACCACCGCTAGATCCACCGCCACCACCATTACAGGCAGTTAAAACAATAGTACTTAAAAGAACCAATAATTTATTTAATTTCATATAACCCTCCTGCTTAATAGTTGATAACTTTTTCAATAGCCTGTTTAATTTGCGCAATTTGTTCTTTGCTCAAGCTAGTCGTTCCATCACCTTTGATTGTGTATGGAATAATGGCTTTGTATGACACTTTAGATTGATTATGATATGGGAATATGTTTACCACAACAGGTATGTTCATATCACTAAATTTATAATTATAAGTTGTCTCCATTTGTTTAGGTGTAATCCCAAACTTAGCCGCATATTGTTCTGGAGTAGGAGCCGCAGCAATTTTTTCAGATTGTTGAGCACCTACTTGTCCTTTAGCTTTAGCCATTGCCATCATCTTAGCCACTAATGGATTAGATGAGTATTCTTCTTGAGCATTTTCTTGAACCGTTGGTTTATATTGAGATCCGCACATTGCATAACTCATGCTATTAATCATAGCCTGACTATCAATGCTTTTTTGAATCATATCCTGTGGGGTGCAAGTTGGATTAGTTTTCCAGTCATATTTAGTCATTAAACGGTCAAAATTGCCGTAAATAGAATCAGGAGAATATTTATTATCTGATTCGCCACTTAAAATATATTGTTGCGGAATAACGATAGATGCAGGATTTAAATTATTTGAGAGATCAACATACAATTTAGCTGGTGCATCCAGCGGGTCTTGTGTTCCCCAGTTATAGATACTTGATCTACGGATAGTATAAGCATTCGGTAAACTTTCCGCAACGGTTAATTGATTAGCCGCTGGCGTAAGTGTTAAACCAACTTTGAATATGGTATCCTTAACATTATAAGTTACATCACCTGAGCCATTGATAATGATCATGCTTGAAGTGTAATTTTTTTCATTACGGTAATTAACTAAGATCGTATGATCTGCTGGAACATATTTAGCGGTCATACCTTTAAAAAATACATTCTTTTCTTGTCTAGATGAATTATATGGGTATTGGCTATTGCTAAGTAATGAGTAAATGATACCAGATGCGATGGTGTTCTCAGATAGAGCATTACCATTTAAATCTGTTAATGGTAATTTCAAAGTTTGATTTATTGGTGCAACCTTGTCCATTTGCACATCTTCAAAAAATGCTTTCCAGCCATCATCAGCATAACTAGATAAGGATGCACCGAGTAAAGCAACAAGTAAAATTTTTTTATTCATAAACTCTCCAGTATAAGTATATTCAATTATATATTACCAAACAATAGTATAGCACAAATACATCATATAAAATGCAACTATTTAAAATAGTATCATGTGGTGTGTTGATGTATAAGGTGTAATTATTTAGAATATATCTTATGAAAACACAAAACACAACTTTAAAAATTATTGCCGAGAATGTTAAGGCATATAGATTAGCTAAAAATATATCACAAGAGAAGCTTGCTGAGATAGCTGATGTACACAGAAACTATATTGGTCATGTAGAAAGAGCCGAGCGGAATATGACGATTGATAGCATTGAAAAAATAGCTAAGGCGCTTGATGTGACAGTAATAATGCTACTTACACCAAAAGCTATTGAATAGAAGATTATATGAAGGATGAATGCTAGTTATTATTAGCTAAGAACCAATTGTAAATATTTTTAGTTCCATAATATCGCTTGTCAATAACTTAGTTCATGTTGGTTACAATTCTAGATTTGATATATTATTTAACCTATTTGAAATTTATCTGGTATTAATAATAATTTTTCTCCACTAAGTATAATATTTGGCAAAATGAACATGGGTACAGATTAATTTTGGGGAATTTTGGTTTTTCTTCAATTCACGAAATTGAAGTTAAAAGTAGTTCACCTCTCAAAAACATTTGAACTTAATCCACTCACACCAGATGGGTATGTACAAAATTGAGCAAGACAATTCTCAGATACTAAGATTGTGCCAAATAATTCTACTGAAATTGTGCCATTTATTGTTGCCAGTTACAATTTTATGAATGTTTCAAAAGCAATTTTCGATTGTAGTCTATGATTATTCTAATTACTCATGAATATCAATTGTTTAAACATTAAACAAAAAAACACAAATTCACAATTTGCTATATAATTCAAGGCAATATTTTAGTTTAATTTCTCCTAGGGTTATTGAGTTAAGAGAGCCATATCGACGTAGCGCTCATGGAAAAAATAGCCATAATACAATGGCTGCTAAGAGTCTTGGATAGGTGATTTTTGGTAGATGGGTTTATAAAATAGAAAAATATTGCGTTTTACGCAAAAGAGTGGAGCAAATTAATTGAGCGATGATACCAAAGATATGAGTTTTTCTGAAAGTAATGCTAAGAATATTTATGATACTTTGCTTGTAAAAAATGAAAGTAAAAAATACGAAAATGAGATTATCTCAATTATCGGTTCATGGGGATCTGGTAAATCTTCAGTAAAAAATATCTTACATGAAGATTATTGCAGCGAGAAAACACACACAATAACAAGCACATATAATGCATTGCAATTTGAAGAGAAAAGCCAAGTAACCGCTGAATTATACAACGTTATAGCACAATCTTTACCTAAATCACTGCTTTTGGGGAAAAATAAATTTAAAGCAATTGCTCAGCTAAAAAAAGAGAGCTTTAGTCAATCAATCTCTACATCGCAAGTTTGGTCTATTTTTATCATTGGAATAATGGCATTTCTTATTACTAAATTAAGTAAATTACCTGAATTAAATAATCTATTCACACATTTACCTGGGGTTATTCCTGTACTAAACCCAGCGCTTGGCAATAAATTAATCATTGGCTTTTTGGGATTATTAGGTATTTTCTATTTCAGAGATAAATTATTGTTTTTTATAGCTGGATTATTGCCTAGGAAATCTCATGTTAATATTTTGGAGTCAATAAATTTAGGCGGAAATGAGTTAATTTTAATAATTGATGAAATTGACCGCTTAAACCCAGAATCGACTAAATTATTATTTGATGAAGTTTTAATTATTAAGACATCGTTGGAGAAGGCAAAAGTAAATTTTAAAATATTATTATTTTATGATGAAGATGTGATTTTTCACAATTTTAAATTAATTAATATATATGAGCCACATATATTCTTACAGAAATTTTATGATCGCCAGTTTAGATTGCCACGAGTTGTGTTTTCTGATGATTTACTCACTTGGGTTGCGCTACATAATCATTTAATATTTAAACGTAATTTACCTACTCGCAAAATTATTCATCATATTGCGAATAATATTTCTTCGTTTAGAGAATATGATAGGATAATTGATTATTTCAATGACCAAATAGCAAGATATATTTCTGATGATGTGATTAGATTTAACCAAATTGATATGGATGTGTTTTTCTTTAGCTTATCTTTAAGGTTTTTCTTTGATTTAAAAGGAACTACTGAATTATTTAGCAACGGACTATATTCAAAGTATTTTAATGATGGTATTAATATATTGCATGATATATATACAAAAACGCATGAAGAACTACATAGCATTATTTCAAATGATCTGTCAGAGTTATCAAATACAGGGCTCCATAACCTTAATATAAAGCCATCTGCTATATATGGGATTGTTCTGAATCCAGATATCACGACTTTAGAAAAATATTGCCAAAACATAAATAAAAACATCGAGTTATTTAATTGGACAAACATATCTTATGCTTTCGAAAACATAGATATAATTAAAAATTACTTTGAAATAAAAGACTTTAATTTATTTCATTTAATTTGTACCTTATCTGAGTTGTTCAATAGTCGCATTAATAATAAAGACTATGCTGCTCATGTAACAACTATGGTTGAAGGTCATACTATTGCTCATATTAAAGATCTATATCTAGTAAGAATTGAATGTATACGTTTTTTCTTATTTATATACATTAAACTTGGAAATCCTATTGGTGAATTTTTTTTAAATAATCCTCAAGGCAAAATTGACAATCTAGTTATTTGTGCCATTTTCAGGTTCAAGAGAATTCTACAACTTAGCGACGAGTCTGTGGTAGTTCATACTATAATTAGGTTTGCAGGAGCACGCTCTCGGTTTGAGACAGATTTACAAAACAACATTAGAGATTTATTCAATGGATTACATGATATTGTTTCATTGTTGAACGATGATATGTATTTATATCAAGCTTGTGACTTAATCATAAAATTATTAGGTATCACAAATAACCAGATAAAAGTTGATGGCTTAAGTACTATGAATACTCTTGTCTATATTAGCATTTTCCAAAACAATCCGTTAGAAATTCAGTTTCATAATTGTTTTCTAAAATCAATATCAGAACGTAAGTTTACTTCTGAAATATCTCAGACAATGATTGTTGCCGTAACTGAAGGAATCAATACTACTAACCGCGAATCGTATACGTATGGTTTTAGCAATTAGATTTAAATAGAGGAACATTATGATTTTTGAACATATATTAGCTAATGAGATAGATCAAACTATTTCAAAACAAATTTTTATCAATGATGTTATTGATAATTTTAATAATAACTCTTACCGTAGTTGTGTAATTTCTCTTTGGAATATAATATTACTGGACTTAGAACTAAAAATTAATGATTTATACCAACTAAGTCATGGAAAGGCTAATCAATCAAAATATCAAAATTTACATGATCATTTTATTGAAATTCGTAATGAGAAAAAAATGGGTGAGGATATGAAACTTCTTGAAGAAATTTCTAAGACAACTAAGTTAATTACACCATTTGAGTTAGAAGGGTTTATTAAACAATTAAAATTAGAACGCAATTTATGTGCTCACCCAGTAGATGGAGACAAACTATATATTCCTAATATAGATATCATTCGTGGGCTTATTCATGAGTCTGTTAAAATATTAAGTAGAAAATCTTTTAATTATGATCTATTCTTGCATGAAATTCTGGATGATGTCGGACATTATCTTAAATATTATACGGACTTCAAAACAGAGCTAAAAGATGACGATTCTGGTATTCAATTGTTATATCATAAATTTTTTAAAAATATGAATGAAGTTGATATACTAAAGTTTTTTAACATGTTATGGAAATTTGTGTTTTTAGGTAATAATACTGATGAAGTCAAAAATAGAATACCTAATTTTATGGTCTTAAATTATCTTTGTAAAGAATACAAAGTGATTATCAGCAAAGATATTATAGATAATAAAATTAAATATGTTAATAAAATTATACAAATTAAAGTTAATTTTAATTTGTTATCAGTTATTATTATTAGCAATATTGATATATTTATGTTGTTAAAATCTGAAGAATTAGATTCCTTTTTGTCTGCTAATAGAGACATCATCGAATGTTGTCTATTAGGTTCCATCTTCTTAGGCAATGAATTTATATGGCTCTATGGTAACGTTCCAAATAATTTTGTTATTTTCGACAATTACTACTTGTCTTTAATATTGAAACATGAAAATTCAATATCACAATATATACCAAGTATAAGAGATAAAATTATCAATTTAATAGTTAAATATTATATTAATTCTGAAAGTTATAATACCGCTGACTTTAGGTTTCAATTAATTCAAGAATTAATAGATAAAAATATATTAAATAAAGAACAAACAATAATATTAGTTAGTAAAGCAGAGCAAAATCTACAATGCTGCCATCGAGGTAAAGTTTGGATTGATCATGTCAATGTTTATGAATACAGTATGAAGATTTTTCCAAGTGATGAATTTGAGCCGTTTGTTAAGAATCATTTAAATTTCTTTAAGTCATGTTCAGTATAATTGTTCCTATCAATAAAACATTAACATTTAATTAAGCAATAACGTGCTTTTAAGCGTAGAGCCGAAGTAATTATTATGAATTTATAAAACTTTAATAATTTTCTTGTAACGCCATATTAGTGAATTTCACAATTGTTTAAACATAAAATTAAAGTCATGAGACTTCTATTATTCCATTAATATCCGTGGTGTATTTTTGTGACATTAGATTGTTCGTCATCTGCCATGTACCCGAAAGGTTAGCAGATGCTACCTGTATTGCATTCTTACCGAATTGTTTTTTTATTGATTCAAGTGTTGGTAATAGATCATCGTGTTTGATATTAACATTGTCGAATAAATCGGTCATTTCATCTTCACTTGAGATTAAATCAGTAATTATTAACCCTGATTTTTTATAAGCAATATTCGGTTGGTAGATTTTATCTAGTGCTTGATTAAGCGCTTGGGTTAAGTATCTAAAACTATTTATTGCATTTGGAAATACAATATTTACTGAACTGGAAAAATAATCATCTTTAAAGCGATTGGTATTTACAAAAACCGTCATTTGCCGCGCAAATAAACCTTGCCGCCGCATCTTTTTACCTGCTTGCTCCGCATGATAAGTCAGTGATGAAAGTAAGCCATCTCGTGTAGATACCGCTTGCCCAAAACTCCGCGATGAAACAATTTGCTTATTTGGTTCTTGCGTGTCTTCAAGCTCTAAACATTGAATACTATTCAGTTCATAGATAATGCGCTCTAAGTTAACTGAGAACAATTTACTTAGTTGCTTTGGATTAGCGATTTTGAGTTGATAGACGGTTTTAATTCCCATAAGATTTAGCTTCTCAGCTACTTTGCGCCCAACACCCCAAACTTCACTAACGGCAGTAATTTGTAAAGCTTTATTGGTTCGTTCCTCGCCAAGCTCTTCAAGGTTACAGACAGAATTTAGAAATGGATATTTTTTAGCTAGATGATTAGCTAATTTAGCTAAAACCTTTGTTGGTGCAATTCCAACGCAAATAGGTATTCCCGTATATTGCTTGACAATTTTACGCATGTTTTGGCAATGCTGGGTTAATTCTGGTATTCCAGTTAAATCTAAAAAATTTTCATCAATGCTGTAAATCTCTTGTCGAATTCCAAATGATTTCATAACTTCCATGACACGGCTAGACATATCAGAATACAGGGTGTAATTACTACTAAATACGTGAATGCCATGCGTTTCACAAAAATCTTTAATCTCAAAATAAGGTGCTCCCATTTTGATACCGAGTGCTTTAGTTTCATTTGAGCGTGCAATTGCGCAACCATCGTTATTACTCAAAATAATGATAGGTTTACCTTCAAGGCGCGGTTGAAACACCCGCTCACATGAAGCATAGAAGTTATTGCAGTCAGCTAAACAAATCATCTTGATGAAAGCCTTTAAGTTGGCGCTGAATGGTTACGTCATACTCAATATTCTGTTGTGCAGATTTTAAGAAAGCATATGCGTCTTTTGAATTTAATTGCTGATGATTTAACCATAGTTCTGCATTCTGTTGATTAAGAAAAACAGGCTGGCGGTCATGTCCTACTTCTTGAATAAACTGAACTGGATTATCCGTTATAATCGCAAAGCTCTGGATAATTTCAGAAGTAACAGGATCAACCCATTGATCCCAAATCCCCGCGGCAAGTAATAGTGTAGCTTGCTCTAAATCACAAGAGATACTTTTAGCACTAAAGTTAACAATATTTCCTGCATGGCTTCCTGTTCGGCAGGATTCAATGAAGCCTGATATTGGCACTAAGCAGCGTTGTTGACGGAATGGAGTTCTCCAAGCTGGCGCATCATAGATCATTTCTAAGTTAGTTTGATTAGTTTCATTATTTAGCGGTCTATCTAGGCGTGCGTTATAAGTAACAAAGCGAGGTTTAGCGGTTTTACTCCATGCTGGAATTAATGAATAATTCATTAATTTTATAATCTTTTGATTATTTTCCTGAATAAGCACTGGTGCTGGCGTATGAGGAAAAACCTGTGCTGAAAAACTAACCTTAGTATTGGTTAGAGCATTAGTTAATGCAGCCAATTCATTTAATGTAAATTTACATTCATATTGAGAACACATAGTTTACGCTTTATGAATAATATAGTTAACCACGCCCCAAACATTTAGTTCCTGGTCATTGTTAAGTAAAATTTCTGGATACTCTGGATTAGCTGGAATCAGTTTAACTATGCCATCTTTATTATAAAGTGTTTTAACGGTAAAATCACCATCAACTACTGCAATTATTACTTTGCCGTGAACTGCATCAATCGATCGATCTACCATTAACAGATCACCATCAAAGATATTGGCATCAATCATCGAGTTACCACGAACGCGCACGCAAAAAGTTGATGCTGGATTAGTGATTAATGCTTCAGCTAAGTCTATTCGTTCCTCTTCATAGCCAATCGCAGGGCTTGGAAACCCAGCTTGGACGGTTGAACTAGCCAATGGCATGCTTATTTTATTATTGCTAATTTCGTAAATTTGTATATTTTGCATAATTGATCTTAGTTAGATTGTATTAAGTGATTTTAACATTTTTATGCTTGTAGTTTTTAGATATTGATGCACTAGTTTATCATACTGCGATTTAATATTTTGTCAGTTGAAAATCTAGCGTAACTCCACTTACTAATACAGGCACATTTAATGTGCCTGTATTAGTAATAATGATCTATTCCAAGAAATTGAAATAACTAATGTGCTCAGCTAAGCATTTCTCAGTCCTGCCTTTCCGATAAACAAACTCAACACTTTGAAATAACTGCTTGAGTTTGTCTGCAAAACCATCATCAGTGTAATAAATCACTTGCTTGATAATCCCGCGCTCTTTGATGTCCAAGTATTGCCCGATAATCTCCTGATAACGTTTTTTAGTCTTAATGGTGCGTTCATACTCAATGGCGATTTTGTCACCCTGTGGATTGATACAAGTATAATCAGGAATCTTAGGTACTTTCTCTTGACGCTTACGGAGTATCTTAGTTAATTGCCATGAGCTTTGAAACTTGGTATAGCCATCGGCTTCAAGCTTGAGCCTGATTTGCTGTAATTTAAGATCATGGTAAATGGTTACAGAGTTAACTTTGCTAATTTCGCGTAACTCAGGTAATTCTTCATTCTCCAGCATAGCAAACATGATCCCAGTGTTAGTTGGTTGAAATACCGAGATTGGACGTGCTAAACCGATGTTAATCTCAACTTTAGTTAAGTAGCTAATTTCACAAAGATGCTTAGTTAAACGCAGCACCGTTTGTTTAGGTGTCTTGGTTAAACTGGCTAAGTTCTCTAAACTAGAGTAATTCTCTTCGAGTAGAAAGCGCAAGACTTTGCGCTTTCTACTCTCAAAGATCGCCATCTTTTGCGCGTGAGGTAATTTAGAAGAGATAATCAGATTGGCTGGTGCTAGTTTTTTGCTCTTGATTATGTCCTTGGCTGGAATTGTCGCTGGTGGTACTGGATTGATTGTTTGCATTATATTCTCCGTGATTGGTTACTGCAGTGGTTGAATTTGATTGATTTCTCTGTTTTTGTTCAGCTTCTCGTTCAATAAACTCACTAAAAGTTTTAGGCTTGCCTTGAGTTTGATTATTTTGTGTTGAATTAATAGTTCTTGAACCTGCTAAATTGCGTAAGTCATCTTCTTTTGTTTTATTTGACGCTCGCTGGTTTATTGCATTAACTTGAATTAACTCCTTACCATTCAAATTAGCAGGTGCAGGAATTGGACTAGTTTTACATAAACTAGCAATTGCACTGCGATTAGGCACTGAAGCGCAAAAAATGGCTTGAAAGAGCTTTAACTTTAAAATCATGTTGCGATCGTATAAATTACGCTCCGATGGAATTAAGCGTGTTTCACGGTCTAATTTCTCTGAATTTAAACTATTGCGCGTTACAACTTTTTGTTCATCCTCAACTTGGATTTTACCCGTCATATCGGATAAAAAATCCGCGGTGGCAATATCATCAGCTCGATAAAACAACTTGTTCTGACTGTTATCAAAAACTGCACCGAGTAAAAATTCAGGGTCAATATCGGCTGGTGCACCTTTGAGAAGTTTTAAACTTTGAATGGCACTAACGATTTTTAATCCCCAGCCTAAACTTACGGTATAGCTCTCAGCTACAAAACGCGAAATATGCGCTACTAGTTCGTCAGCAAACACTGTGATGTTTTGCCCTTTAGTTCCATTGAGATCTGCTTCGTTAGAATAATTACGGGCTAATTGAACTACACGACAGAAGATAAAGCGCTGGATCTTCTTCATGGTCTCATCGAGTAAATCGCCAACGATGTAGATACAGCCACCTTGTTCAATCAATGCAGCCAATGAGCTCGCATTGGCCGCATTGATTGCAGAAATACGGCTTAACTTGTTTAAATCTGAAACTGAAGATTTGTAATTATCCGCGTAGCGGCTAATTACATAATCGTTGCATAATTCAGCTAAGCTTTTAGCTTGGCAAATAGTGCCACCACTGGTGGCGCTATTCTGTTCAACAATGAAGTTTGCCAAGTTTTCTAAAAACTCCTGCTCGTTTTTACGGTAAACATCCGATTCAGCACCCATCTCGCGTTGAGAAAAGGCTTCAACTAAACAGTTCTTTAAATCGCGACTGCTAAAGTCAGCAATTAGATTGATTTGTGGCTCATCTTTAGTTAGGTTGATGTAGTGGTAAGGTATGCCTTGCTTATCACATTGTGCCTTTAAAATATGTGGCATGTATTGATCACCTTTAGGATCAAGAAATACTACCGTTTCACCGAGCATTAAAGATTGCACGCCTAAACCTTGCATTGCCACACCTTTACCCGCCCGAGTAGCTCCGACGATTAAAAAGTGGCGTTTATACCAATCATCAAGTAAGAGGTAGATTGGTTTAACTCTTTCATCAATACCAATAAAAACACCCTTTTTAAGATTAATAAATTTATGCGGGTTATAATCTGGTAAATTCGGTAGTTCTTTATCCATATAACGAATATCAGTTTTAGAGCCTTTACGGATTTTATTCTTTACCGTGAAACGGCTAAAGAATAAACTAAATTTAGCTTGTAACTTTCTGGCGCCATAAGTAGTAAAGACTAAACCAGCAAAAAAACAAACTCCCCAGATTACGACATAAAAAACTAGATTCATATCTTCAGCTAAATACAGTGCAGCGGGTATCATGGCAAAGCTCATCAGGCTCATTAATCCCGCCCGGATTAAGAATCCTGATTCATGCTTGATTTTAAAGATTTCAGCTAGGTTATAAGATAATAACCCAGCTCCAGCGATATACCACATGTGACGCATGAGGTATATCGCGATGATAGAGTTGTGCATTAATTGATTAGTTGTTGATTGCATGATCATGTTCTCCACGAATACGTTGAATTAAGTTAGCGATTACAAAGCCACCAATACAGCCAAAAATATAGTTGCCAACTAAATTAGCTAAAAAGAAAGCTTCAGCTTTATAAAACACCTCAATGTAGCTAACATCATAATTAGCCTTGATATAAAAAGCGCTCAGAATAAAAATAACCAAAATAACTAAATGCGGTATTTGTTTAATCCAGAATGGAATAAGTGACAATACGCCTGTAATAAAACCTATGGCTAAACTATGATCCAGCACGAAGTTCACTGGTTTAGCCGTGAGTAGCTTAAACAAGCCATCCATTAATTGAGTGTTGAGATGTTCCATCAAGGACTCCTAAAAAAGTTAAGTGAAGAAGTAAAATAAAACCAAGAAATAAAAATCAAAAAAAGAACTAACTACCATTAAAACCGCGAGCATCGAATTCGACCGAACCAAGCAAGTTAATTACTCAGCGTCCAGCAGGGTGATTAACGCGCAGCATGGCAGAATGCAGCCACCCAAGTGGCAAAAGCATAAAAATATCGCCCACGATATTTGTTGCGGTTCTGGTGAGAAACATCCCCAAGATGTTACGAACGAGGAACAACGTTTGCCCCCAGCAAACTTGTGACGACCACTGAGCAACGAAACTTCCCCAGAAGTTGAGAACGAAGACAACTGCCCACAGTTGGCGAAGTACTTGCGAGAGCCGCCGTCTAAGGGCTTCCCTAGAAGCACGAGACCAACCGATTTATGATTGGCGTCCAGCCAACCGCAGGCAAGCGATAGCGCTGTTGAGAAATAGGTTGGTCTCGTGCTGTGCGCGACGGCGGCGGGTGAATTGATTGCTTATTGCAGCGTCCAGCAAAATAAGCATGAAAGAGGGCAAAGCCCTGCATAGAAAGCACCCTAGTGCTTGATAATGCTGCCTTTGCGGGGTGTGTATGTTCAAGGAACACCCCAGCAATCTGACTGTAGTCAGACCGATTATGCGAATTTAGCATAATACCGCGGCATATTAACCACGCATTTGTGTGATTAGGTTGTATGTGTTTCATAATGAAATACCTCTATACAAGCAAGTACGGTTAATTAAACTGCAACTGGTTTGGTTGATGCATCAGCGCTATCCAGCGGCTGATCCAACAGACACACACCAGTTAAAACTTCATTGCGATAGATGTAATCGTACCAACCAATATACGGCGAGCTTTTTGATTGGCGCTTCTTATGTAGTGCAATGCAAGCCAGCTCATCTGCGTTAAGTGGGGATTTGGTTTTTGGGTTTAGTTTACGCAAATAGCAATTCTCCAGATAGTTGGCTAACTCGCGTTTTTGAGTATTTGATTCTGGGGTGATGTACTCCAGAGCTGGATATTTACCTTTGGCTTGATTGGGCTTTAAAGCACCTGCGATTAGAAAATCTTTGGTTGGTGTCATCACTGCTTTATAGCCGCTCGCGATAGAGTGCTTAATCATGCGACAAATTTCATAGCCTGATTCTTTATGCTCTAACAAGATTTCAAGAATTAAATTGATTTGTTGGCTAGTCACTGATTCACCAGTGCTAGCTTTGTAATTGGCAAAATCTGCAATAGCAGATATTTCTGTGTCAGTAAAATTGCAGCTGAGGTTTTTAATGTGTTCTAACCAAACTCCAGCAATCCCCGAATCACTTGTTGAAGTATTACGTTGTGGTATATAAGAGGGGTTATTAGTTCTATTATCTAATCTCTTATCTCTATTCTCTAGCGTGACCTTTTCCGATAAATGTCCGGACAATGTCCGCTTTTTGTCCTGACGAGGTAATTTCAGTGGTGTATTTTGTTTAGCGCGTGCAATGCGTTTACGTTCAGCATCAGGTGTTTCTGACCCGACTAATTTTTGAACTTCCTGCATGAGTAATGCACCATCATCGAGCAGCGTGATTAGTCCCAATTTAGCGAAAGCATCAATGGCCACTCTAACTGTATCAATACTAGTATTAGTAATTGATGCCAGCATTTCAGGAGTATAAGGAATGGTATCTTTAAACATTAGCTTGCCATTATCATTAATGGCTTTAAGCATAAGTTTTAAGTAAAAAATGATGTAGTCTTTACCATTTGGCAAAGATTCGATAATACGAATATCATCACGGTAAAAAAAGTCGTATTGCAGTTTAATCCAGATAAAGCGTTTCGCTGGCTTAATTGTTTGTGAGTGTTTAGACATTACATTTATCCTTTAATATAAGGATAAACAAGACGAGGTTGAGGATATAAATCAGATAGAATTACTACGCTAAATTATCTATTTGGGCACTGCGTGGGCACCAAAATTTTGACTGATTGATAAAGATATTTATAACAGGTGGTTATGGCTTTGGCTGGCGACCCCTGTCGGGTGCACCAGCTCCAATCACGATACACAATCTAAATAAAGCCATTTTGCACATCAAATGCTAGTCTAAATCATTATACATTTTTACAGCAACTAAAATCTGATCATGGAACAATTTCTAACGTTCATGCAATGCTTCGCTGGTATTTTGCACTAATGGACTTAAGAAATAATCAATTAACGGGCGTTTACCGGTTTTAATTTCGGCGCTGACCATCATTCCAGGCGTCAAAAATTGCTTCATGCCATTTACAAGAATAAAATCATTATCTAATTGCACATAAACATTATAGAGCAATTGATCTTTTTTTTGTTTATCTGGATCTAATAGCGCATCAGCAGAAACACTTTTGACCACCCCATGCAACGTGCCATAACGCGTAAACGGAAAAGCCTCAATTTTAATCGCAACCTCTTGTTTAGCCCGCACAAAACCAATGTCTTTATTTTCTAATTGAACCTGAACCATAATTCCACCATTGCGAGGGACTACCGCCAATAATGCTTGCGCTGGAGTAACTACACCACCAACGGTATGCACCGCTAATTGCGTAATATAACCTGAAACTGGCGCAGTTAGCCGCGTATAATTTTGATTTTGTTGCGCCTTCAAATACTCTTCATGATTACTAACTTTAGCTTGGTTTGCCGCCAATAATTTCTCACCAATATCGCGCCTAAATTCAGAAATAGTCAGTTCTTTTTGTCGCATAGATTCTTGCTTTTGGGCTTGAATTTCACGCAATTTACCTTGTTCTTCGGCTAAACTTTGCTGCAATTCAATCCGCTGTTTGCTCACATCTAAATAGCCATGTTGTGACATAAAATTCTT
Organism: Burkholderiales bacterium; assembly: GCA_019744945.1. Taxonomy (GTDB): domain Bacteria; phylum Pseudomonadota; class Gammaproteobacteria; order Burkholderiales; family UBA11063; genus Aquella. The sequence goes on along the minus strand of JAIETT010000068.1, from coordinate 6,705 downwards.
ATTGTACAACTCTTTATAGTCCGCCTCTTTTTCACGTAAAATGGGTAGTGTTTGCTGATATTTACTCGCAATTGAACGCGAGGTACGAATTGATTCATCATAATGATGTTGGGTTGCTTCAATAGATAATAATTTATCTTGAAATTCAAGCCACTGACTATCCAATTGATTTTGACTATTTTGGATTTGTTCTGGGGTAAATATTTTTGTCGTTGGCCATCCAACAAGTGGTAAATTAGCTAATTTATTAAGTAAGTTTTGATAACGAATCACGTTCAAACTATCTTGAACATAATTATTTTCTAACTTAACTAATTCAGCTTGAGTAATAATAGAATTCAACTCAATCAAGGTTGTACCTGACTCAACATATTGCCCGTCTTGAACCAATATTTTACTTACCGTTGCAGAGTTCATTGACTGCACATATTTGACAAAATCACTCGGGATAACTTTGCCCTGCGCGGTAGCAATAATATCAATTTTACCCAAGATTGACCAAATCAAAGCCAACAAAATTAAACTTGAAATCACCCATAAAACCACACGTGGTAGTGGGTGTGGCGGAGTTTCCTGAATTTCTAAAACGGCAGGCAAAAACTCCATTTCGCTACGCTGACGTAAGGTTTTGACTAACTCACGCTCATTCCATGCCGCTTTTATCACACGCCAATATTTATGGCGTAAACTAAATTCGGCAGAGTCATCATGAGATTTGGGATCTGGCGGTGTGGAATTAGAATTTAACATCCTGAATCAACCTTGTAACGAATGTAAATAGCGGTAATACCCAGCACTCAATGCCATCAACTCATCATGTGAGCCACTTTCAATAATTTCACCATGATCCATGGCAATAATTCGATGGGCAATGCGTACTGCCGACAAACGATGCGCAATAATTAATACCGTGCGATTTTTACAAATTTCCTGCATATTATCTTGAATGGTGCGCTCTGATTCATAATCTAAGGCACTGGTTGCTTCATCAAAAATTAGTATTTTGGGATCATTAATTAAAGCTCGAGCAATTGCAATTCTTTGGCGCTGACCACCTGATAATCCAGTACCATTTTCACCCAAAATCGTATCATAACCATGGGCTAATTCAACAATAAAATCATGTGCACCAGCCAATTTTGCCGCCCAAATAACTTTATCCAATGGAACATTCTTATTCGTAATTGCGATATTTTCATGAATACTGCGGTTAAATAAACTATTTTCTTGCAGGACTACCCCAATTTGTCGGCGTAACCAGGCTGGATTAGCCAAGGCTAAATCAATTCCATCGATTAAAACGCGCCCCTGTTCTGGAACGTAGAGTTTTTGCAATAATTTAGTTAGCGTACTTTTGCCACTACCCGAACGACCAACTATACCAATGATTTCACCAGCTTGGACGGTTAAACTGACACCTTTTAAAATCATCTGCCCATCGACTTGATAACGAAAATAAATTTTATCAAAAATTAACTGCCCGCGAATTACAGGTAAAATTGCGTTAGTTTTAGAATCTTGCTCGTTTCTGGTATTTAGGACATCACCTAATCGCGCGACTGAGATTCCTGTTTGTTGAAAATCTTGCCAAAGTTGTGCCAAACGCATGACTGGGCTCGAAACTTGACCTGAGAGCATATTAAAGGCTACCAATTGACCAACGGTAAGCTGATCGCCAACTACCAAAGTAGCTCCCATCCACATAATTGCCACACTGACTAACTGGCTAACCAAGGTCACACTTTGGCTACCTAACATGCCAATTTGTCCGGTACGAAAACTGGCATTAACATAGGCGGCTAACTGCTCTTCCCAATGGCGAATCATTTGTGGTTCCAGCGCCATGGCTTTAATGGTTTGAATATTACTCAACGACTCAACTAAAAAGGCCTGATTGGCGGCACCTTTGGCAAATTTATCATTTAAGCGACTCCGTAACAGCGGTGTAATCAAAAGCGTAATTAAAACATAGCATGGTAAAGAAATTAAAACCAATAGCGTTAATTGCCAACTATAATAAAACATGACGGCTATAAAGACGGTAGAAAAAAGTAAATCTAAAACGACGGTGACCGCATTACCAGTTAAAAAATTGCGAATATTTTCTAATTCCCGCACTCGTGCCACCGACTCACCAACTTTACGCGACTCAAAATAACTCAACGGTAAACCCAGCAGATGTTTAAATAATTTAGCACCTAGTTCAACATCAATTCTCAGAGTAGTATGACTAAATAAATAGGTGCGAATCGCCCCTAAGAGCACTTGAAAAAGCGTCACCGTAAGTAAACCCAGTGCAATTACCTGCAAGGTCGTCAGTGCCCGATGAACTAAAACCTTGTCCATCACGACTTGAAAAAATAACGGCGTTAAAAGTGCTAACAATTGAATCACAAACGAAATCAGCAAAACTTCACCAAGAAGTTTACGATGCTTGATAATGGCAGGAATAAACCACGTGAAATCAAATTTAGCCGCAGATGACACTAAACTTGCCCGTGAAACCATTTGAATAATTTCACCCGACCAATTTTGCCGCAAGAGTTCCAGACTAATTTGCTGATTTTTACCCAACAGAGGATGATAAATTAAAGCTTCTGTCGCCGTAACTTGCGCAATAATAAAAAATTTACCCGCAGTATCTTTGGCAATTAATGGCAAAGGTAAATGGATTAAGCGCTCTAGCTTAACTTTATTCATGCGTGCTTTTAAACCAAGATGTTTAGCAATTCGACATAATTCAACATCAGTCAAATCACCTGCATGTTTATAGTCATGTTCAATTTGCTTGGCATCAACTGCAACTTCATGCAGTTGTGCCAGCATCACTAAACACACTAAGCCACTATCAATTACACCATTTTCAACTGCCATAAATAACCTTTATTTAGTTGGGTCAACCCAAGTATTTTTGAGTAAATCTTGAAATTGAGCCTGTTGAGCACTCGTCATCATGGTTTCAGCCATAGGTTGTGGATTAAACGCGGCCATTGCCTGAATTAAACTTGCCACTGCTTGGCCAGACAAAACTTCGCCACTGGCTAAACTAAAGCTCTCTAATTGATTATTTTTACTAGCAAACCAATTATTCACTTTAATTTCATCCATGGTTTTAGTGTTATTCACCACTAAATCCTTGCCCGAACGCATGAACCATAAATCATCTTTGGCAACTCCATTGCCAAATACAGCCTGATCTATCCCGCTTGAATCTTTAATCAGATCTTTACCATCACCAGCATTAAATTGATAGCTATCATTATCACTGCCGCCCTCAAGAATATCATCACCAGTTCCACCAATTAGCGTATCATTGCCAGCTCCAGCAATTAAATGGTCATTACCCGCATTAGTATTTAGTATATCAGCCCCAGAACCACTATTCAAAATATCATTACCGCTACCGCTACTAATTTGATCGGTTCCAGTTCCAGAACTTACATTAAACGTTCCTGTTCCACTTAAATTAAGCAAATTGTCACCATTGCTAGTTTTAAGCGTAGTTTGCCCGTTACTCAGCATGGTTACTTGATCGTTGCCAAGCCCCAAATTAATGGTATTAATATCGCCAATCATTGCACTATTATCAATGTAGAGCCGATTATCACCACCGCTATCACTCAGCTTAACCGCACTATTCTGGATGTTAAAATTATCATTACCAGTTGAGCCATTAATGATTGAATTACCACCAGCTCCATTAAGTGTGAGTACATCATTACCGACACCAAGATTTAATGTATTGATGCTCGCCACAGTTTGATTGAGCTTAACCTCATCATTACCTGCGCCACTATTCAATGTAACATTACCCGAACTTAACTCAATTTTATCATTTCCACTACCAGTCACAATATTTTGCATGCCAGACCCGAGTGTAATCACGTTATCGCCATCGCCTGCGCGAATAATATTATCGCCATTTTGCACATGAATCACATCATTGCCAACACCAGTTGTAATTGTATTACTCGTATTCCCTTGAATATCAATTAAGTTATCTCCAGCACCCAAATTAAGTTTATTTGTTGAGTCACCCAAAATAAGGACATGGTCATTATCCACACCAGCACTAATCGAATTAACTCCATTACCGATAATTTCAAGCTGATTATTGCCATCGCCAAGACTTAGCGAACTAGTGCCATCGCTAATCAGATTAAGCACATCATCACCAGCACCCAGGCGAACAATATTATTGGCTGCCGTCATTAACTCATGATTATCGATATTAACTAGATTATTACCACCCGCATCGATGATTTGAGTATTGACACCACTTAACTGAAGATTATCTGCACCTAACCCAGCCGTAACTTTAACTAAGCCATCCGTTCCAGCTACATTCAATTGGTCATTGCCATCGCCTAAATTAATCGTGGCTTGCTGTAACGCCTGAAGATTAAGAATATTTACAATGTCATCACCGGCACCACTATTCAATGCAATATTGCCTGCACCTAATTCAATCTGATCATTGCCGCTACCTGTTACAATATTTTGCGTGCCTGCTCCAAGTGTGATCGTATTATCCCCATCCCCAGCGCGAATAATATTATCGCCATTCACTGCATGAATTACGTCATTACCAACACCTGTTGTAATTGTGCTATTACCATTTCCATTAAGCTTAATTACGTTATCACCAGCACCCAAATTAAGTTTATTAGTCGAGTCCCCCATGATTAAAACACGATCATTCCCAGCGCCAGCCGAAACCGTATTACTCAAGCCAGAATTACTAATTACCAGCTGATTATTACCCTCACGTAGCGCATAAGTACCACCCGTGCTCGCCCAAATAATATCGTCATTATTAGTCAATTTAGGGTTAATTGTATCGTTCAAGATTCCATGTTGTGAGAGTGTAGTGGCTAAATTAATTTGACTACCATCCGCAAAATTCAAGCTCTCGATACGATTATCTTGCAAAGCATAATCGCGAATAGTTATTTGATCTTGGCTATTTAGCGCAATAACTAAATCATTACCCGATTGGCTAAAGTTTAATTGCTCAGCACTAATTCCTACACCAAAACTAATCTGATCGGCAGCCGAACCGCTATCGCGAATACTATCTTGCCCATCACCAAGATTAAAAATATAGTTGGTATTATTAAGGGTTTGATCAACTATCGTGTCATTACCTGTACCAGCATTCACTTGAGTAATATTTTTAGTCAACAACATATTATCATCACCAGTCGTACCAGTTTTAACTCGATTAAAATCATCAACTAACTGTGCTAGTGATAAACTAGTTTCATTCAAAATCAAATTTTCAATCTGATTATCTGACGCCGCAGCCCAATTCTTGATGGTTATTTGATCCGCGGTTTTATTATTCAACAAAATTAAATCATTGTCAACTTGATTGAATTCTAAATCTTCTAATTTAACACTCGCATCAAATTCAATCACATCAGTTCCACCACTATCTTCAATTATATCATTGCCATCACCAGCAGCAAATTGATAATGATCGTTGCCTAGGCCGCCGTTTAATGAGTCATTACCAGTTCCACCGATTAAAACATCATTACCAGCTAAACCAGATAAGCTATCATTGCCTGTCAAGCCGCGCAGAATATCCGCAAAACTACTGCCTGTTATTGCATCATTAGAAGCCGAGCCTATAGCAATTGTGCCAATTCCATTTTGAGCAATCAGCGCACTTGTTGCAATCGTAGTACCATCAGCAAATTTAAATTGTTCTATTTGCCGATCGCTATTTACAAACCAATCTTTTATCGTAATACTGTCCTTAGTATTTGCTCCAATATTAACTACCATATCATTACCTAATCGAGCTAAACTGACATCACTGGCTGTAGTACCTGCTCCAAATTGAATCACATCTTTATAACCTGTTTTTACTCCATCCCAATCGGCATCCTTAAGTTGCTCGATTATCGTATCATTTTCATCGCCTTGATTAAACACATAGGTGTCAGCTTTCCAACCGCCATACAATATATCAGTACCAGTTCCGCCCTCTAGAATATTGTTACCATCGTAACGACCCATATTATTATAGCCATTATAACCCCACGTATCATGACCAGAGCCAACTATTCGAGAACCATAAACATTATCGTCACCAGCTCCGCCTCGTACAATATTGTTACCTTGATGACCATAGATGATATCATTGCCGTCTCCGCCGTCAATGACATCATCTCCCCAACTTCCATAAATTGAATCATTACCAGCGCCACCAACACTAATATCATTTCCATCTTCTAAATGAAGTGTGTCATTACCATCACCGCCAACTACATTGTCATTGCCAATTCCAGCTTCAACATAATCATTGCCTGATCCTGCATCGATTCTATCGTTGCCACCATAGCCATAAATCTTGTCATCACCTGCTAACCCAACTATATTATCTTTACCGTCCCAACCTAAAACAGTTTCAACTGTCTCAACACCGACATAAGAAACCTCAATATTCATCATATCAGCACTACTCATCACACTGCCATCAGCAAACTTAAACTCTTCAATCCGTTTGTCAGCATTAGCATACCAATCTTTTATCGTAATACTATCGGCGCCGCTGGCGCCAATAGTTACCACTAAATCATTTCCAACATGTTGATAGCTCAAATCACTAGCCGTAATTCCTGCTCCAAATTGAATCACATCTTTATAACCTGTTTTTACTCCATCCCAATCGGCATCCTTAAGTTGCTCGATTAT
>JAIETT010000091.1 GCA_019744945.1 Burkholderiales bacterium | reverse complement strand
ATTACCCATCGAAGTAGCAACATTCGAAGCCACATAGTTTGAGTATTGATCTATAAAGCCAGCTATTCCACACACAAAATTTCCAAATTAAATTTACACTATAACCTAAGATAAGTTATTATATACCGCAAGATATTTTTTTATACCATTTTCAAGAGAGTACTCCTCAGCGACACTTAGTCTAATTTGCGCTGTGCTGGATTGTAGCAGCTCAGGTATTGAATCGACAGCATAAACTAAATCCTCAGTTGTAAATCCAGACAGCATATATACAGCTCCACTCTGGATCATTTCTTCGACGTCACCAATCCCACGATTAAGAATAATCGGTATCCCCATTGCTAATACTTCTGCATTTTTCGTTGGTGAACTAGCCATTTTAGAATAACTGGGTTTAATAAATGACAAGTTAATATCCGACGCTTTCATAAATACTGGAACTTCATTTCGACTTGCACTGACAATTTTAATGTCATTCTCACTTACTCTGCACGTATTAAGCTTAGATAAAATTAAATCTTCCAGAGAGTGAGTAACAAATAAAAATTTAGCTTTCTGATAACGTTGTTTAATTAATTTAAATAACTGCAACATTTCATCTAATAAATACCACGTGCCAATTGAACCTAAATAACTCACCACAAAATCATCGGCACTAAATCCAAGTCTTTCACGAGCGATTTCTTTATCCATTGGCGTAGCTAAACTAAAATGTTCCATGTCGGCACAACATGGAATAACTTGAATTTTAAGGAATTTATTTTGACAATAGTCCCAAGACTCTATTTCAAGTTTAGCCGCTGAGGTCAGCGCAATTATGTAATCAGCATTTAAAATAAATTTACGCTCTTTATTTTTATAGCTGTTATATAATGCACGATAAAACCAACGTTGCGTATCCCATGCACCAGAATCTTTGCGCTCATCAGCCCAAAACCCCCGCATATCAAAAATATACTTACAACCAAAGCGCCGCTTTAAATAGACACCAATATTCGAAGTAACATAACTCCGACAATGCACGATATCAATTTTTTCACGCTTCACAATTTGAATCGCCTTGTTTTTTAAGCGTCTAAAGTCTAACATCTTAGCTAATATTGGTGGGCTTGAGGTAAATAAAGTGTAGCTCCACACAATATTATTCAACTTAGTAATTGCGCTAACTACATCAATAAACTGCTCTAATCTTGAAGGCTTTTCACAGCTCAGAATATGAACTTTATAACCAGCCTTAGACAAACCAATCATATAGGGTAATATTTGTGATTGTCCTAAAGGGTCAGTTAACCCATCATAACTAATAAATAAAATCTGCTTCATAAACATCTAGTTCAAATAATTTACATAATAGTTATCTAGATATTCTTTTAAACAAACCTTCCAATCTCTCATTATGTTAACACCGCGGAGGTCAAGTTTCTTATTGATTAACCGTTCAGACGGCGGACGCTCTGCGAAGTACGTTTCTGCCCAATATGTTGACTCTACAGGTGAAATTTTAACCTTGTGCTCCAGACCAAGTATTCTTACCAGCTCCACTGCAACATCATAGCGCCCAGTTATTCCACCACACACCATGTTATATAAACCCCAGTACTCATGTTTAAGTAATAGTTTCACATTATTAGCAAAATCATGCGTATACGTAGGCGTTCCAAGTTTGTCATTTACCACAAATAGTTCATTTTTACCGTCCTTTAATTGCTGCATAATCTTTTGAACAAACTTCTTATCTTTACTAGGTCCGCCCCCCATCATCCAACCAGCTCGGCAAATTAGCGAGAGCTTAGCATTTTTCTCAACAAAAACCTCACCTGCATACTTACTTCGTGCATAATGTCCAAGTGGATTAGGTTTATCCCAATCATCAAATGTATCCTGGGTACCATCAAAAATCCCAGCCGTACTTATATAAAGAATGGGAATATTTAGATTATTAGCAATATAAACTGCATTTTCAACAGCTAGAGTATTAGTTAAATAAGTATCATCCTGATTTAACTCACAATACTCAAGATCGGTGTATGCGCCAAGATGAAATAAAAAGTCTGGTTTAAATTCCTCAACATCTTTTTTGTACGCCTCATAGTCTCTAAAATCAAGGAAAGACAACCACTCTGAATTCACGTCTTTATCAGTGCATTTTAGTTCAAATTGCTCACTAAATACTTTATAAAATGCTTCGCCAAGCATTCCACCACATCCAGCGATATATATTTTTTGTTTCATTAGCGTTACCCCTTGTTTAAATTTAATATTGCTAAATATTTTTGTTTAATCACATGATTTGAATAATTTTCTAAAACAGTTTGTCTCGCCTTTTCACCAAGTTTGCGCCTCAAGTCTGGATCTTTAATTAATGTCTCTAGGGCAGACAACCACTCATCATCATTATTAACTAGCAAACCATTTTCTTTATGTACCATAAATAAAGGTACAGTTCCATAGTTAGAGGCGACTGCTGGTAATCCAAATGCCATATATTGAATGGCTTTGAGACCACTTTTACCTAAAACCCACTCATCTTGCACTAGTGGATATACGCCAATGTCAATGCCTTGGAGATCGATCACTTCTTTTTCTTTACTCCATTGGATAACTTCCAGATCGACATCTGGCAATTCATAGTCAAAATTGCCAATAACGCGCAATTTAAAACGGCATTTTTTACTTAACCGAACAAATACATCACGTAATAAATCAAGATACACTTTTGTACTAAATGTACCAGTCCAACCAATAGTCACAATATCTCCATTAGAATAAGAGTTCGCAGGCACAAAAAGATCAGTATTTATCGATGAAGAAATATACGTACTTGCTCTTTTTAAATTAACCTTCAAACAATATTCATTTAAAAATGGAGAACTCGTTATCACATGATCAGAATTTTTAATTAAAAAATCTGCTTTAGCTGCTCCTTTCAAGAAATTAATTAGCGGGTTAAGATTATTAACTTTTTTTATTACTATATTATCTTCTATATCATAAATTATTTTTACTGATCGCAGCCGAAAAATTCTTTCAAAAAACGCAGGACCTAAGGGTGTAACCCACATAAAGATATAAATCACATCAAATTTATGTAGCCTAAAAACATCTAAAAAACGTTTAAAATACCCTCGCAACGTACCATATATTTTTGCAGCATAATTCCCTTTTGTATATACGATGTCCCACATCTTCATATCCATAAAAGAAGACACGGTTACATCATAACCATTTAGTCTCCAATGATCTAAATATTGCTCATATTTTAGTCGTTGACCAGCTGCAACACCTTGAGGAAAAGGACAAATAACTAAAATTCGTTTATCACTCATGATAATATATCTTTAACATACTCACTCATATCACTCACTATAAAATAATAATTAACTTTCACGACCAAGCTAAACTTCATCAAATAACGCCTCAATTTGAGTCATTATCTTTGGTAAATCAAAATCTTGAGCACGTTTTAAACCTCTAGCAATGAATTTCTCACGTAATTTAATATCTGTCATCAACAATTCGATTCCATCCGCTAATTTTTCGACATCTCCAACTGGTACGAGTAAACCACATTCACCATCTTGCAATATCTCTTTTGGACCCGCAATACAATCAGTTGAAACAATTGGAACACCTAAACATAATGCCTCTACCAATACTTGCCCAAACCCCTCCCAAAGTGAACTTAACACAAATATATTTGCAGCTTTCATATATTGATATGGGTTTTGTTTAAATCCTAATAATTCCACATGTCCACTTAAATCAAGATCAACGATTAATTGACCTAATTCATTTATATTTTGGCTATCACCAGCACCTAAAATTCTCAAATTAACATTTATACCTCGGCTAATTAATAATTTAACGCTCTGCACTAAAATTTTAAAGCCTTTTTGTTTTTTTAGTAATCCTACGGCTATAATAGTTGGAGACATGAATTTAATGCTATTTTTACAAGCATCGTCATAAATTTTAATTAGTGGTGAAGGGTTATATATAGTTATTACACGATTCGCCAATTCAGGATAAGCATTACAAACCAAGTGCTGAATACCAGATGAAACGCAAACAGTCTTATCTGCATACGATAAATTTCGCCTCAATCCATTTTTGAATGTTGGAGTATTGTAAATGTTATTATGAATCCAAGCTATTTTCTTTTTTGCATGACTAGTCTTAAGCAAATAACTTGTATCCTGTATAAATGCAACATCAAGATCAACATTTTTAACACCGCATACTTGATATATCAAGTTTGGAAAATACATTAGCAATCTATATGCAACTTTCCTAATTACACTCACATATAACTGTTTTAATAAACTAGGTATCTTATCTGGATTCATAAAATACTTAACATCAACATCATCTGGTATATCATTAAGATAGACCCCACTTTTTTCAAATAAAAACAAGGATAGTTGATATTTATTTCTCGGTAAATGCTGTAAAATATTTACTAGTATTTTTTCAGCACCACCACCATCCAAATTCATAATTGAAAATCTTATTTTTTTCACTTATTCCTCCTCTCATTCTCTAGTTTATATTTATATAAACTTTTGTGTAACTCATATTAGTTCTATCTAAGCGCAAAAGTATCTTTTTATGTAATTACCGACGCTTTTATTTGGAATTTAACTCAACCTACTTGTTTAAATTTAAAATTTAAACTTCTGCTAAAAGAGTTTTTATTTTCACCATTATTTGAGATACGTCAAAATCTTGAGCACGTTTTAAACCTCTAGCGATGAATTTCTCACGTAATTTAATATCTGTCATCAATAATTCGATTCCATCCGCTAATTTTTCGACATCTCCAACTGGTACTAATAAACCACATTCGCCATCATGTAGAATTTCACGAGGCCCTGCATTACAATCAGTAGAAACGATCGGAACGCCAATACACAGAGCCTCAACTAAAACCTGCCCAAAACCCTCATAGCGTGAACTTAAAACAAAGAGATCTGCAGCATTCATATACTTATATGGATTCGATTTAAAACCAAGTAATTCAATATAGTCAACCAAATTAAGCTGGCAAATCAATTCTTGCAGTTGATCAAAATCAGCACCCTCACCAAGTATTTTTAATGAGTAGTTTAAATTTCTATCATGTAAAACCTTAATTGCTCTGATTAACACATCAAAGCCTTTTTGTCTAGTTAATCTACCAACACTAACAATAGTTCTAGGATTATATTTAAATTCTTCAATTTTTGCCAGAGCTTGAATTTCGGTTAACTCAGAAGGATTCTGAATGTTAATACTTTTAAAACTGTATTCTGGAAAAGTATTGCAAAGTTCATCGTTCAAATCCTGTGAGACGCAAATAATTTTATCAGCATATTTCAAATTTATTTTTAAACCACGGGTGAAAAATGGTGTATTTTTTATATCACAATGAATCCAAGCCAACTTCTTCTTAGCATAATTGGTTTTTAATAAATAAGTTGTGTCTTGAATATACGCAATATCAATATCACAGTATTTTACACCACAGACTTTATAAACTAAGCTAGGAAAATGCATTAATAATCTAAAAGCAAATTTCTTAATTAGTATCTGATAGAATAGCTTGACCCATTTTGGAAATTTCGCAGGATCTATAAAATACTGTATGGCAATATCATTAGGGACACATTTTAAATAAATACCATTTTTTTCAAATAAGAACAATGATATTTGATATTCGTCTCTTGGTAGATGTTTCAAAATATTAATTAATATCTTTTCAGCTCCACCGCCACCAAGATTAGTTATAGAAAATCTAATTGTTTTCATTGACTAATAATCCAATCGCAAACTCATTATATTCTAAATTTCAACAGTCTAGCTGGAGCACCAACATAGATACCATAACACGCTAACTCTTTATTAACCAAAGAATTAGCTCCTACTACGCAACCATCATTTATTTTAGCACCCATTATGATAGTTGATTGAGAGCCAATCCAAACATCTTCTCCTATCGAAATTGGCTGAACAGCATAGCCTTGGATCCTGATTAAGTCATTACGTTCCATTTTATGATTAGCATCTCTAATTACACAATAGCTGGCGATTTGAGAATCATTACCTACCGAAATAAACTGTTTAGCTATAATTTGGCAACCACGACCAATAAAAACACTATCACCGATTAAAATGGTACTTCCTTGAGCTACAATTTCAACATCTTGCTCAATGCTAACATTATCTCCAATTGTTATTTTACCACCATCATATGTCCGAATAGACACACCAGAACCAAGTGAGGTTTTTTTACCAAAAATCACATGTCGACTAAATATTAGTACACAATATGTATTAAAATGGCTAATCAAAGCTCTTTTTATAAGTGTTAATGCTGATAAGATCTTTCTCATACAGGCTCGCTAAAATATATTTTTGCTAGTTAAAAATTAATGACTACTTAATTAGTTTAACTAGTCTAAATCTGCAAATTTTAATAATCCCAAGCACAAGACCACCAATAACTTTATAATCTAACAAATATTTGGGGTAGTAATTTATTGATTTTAATAAACAAGTGACGCCCTTTTTATTCTGCTGATGAATTTTTATATAGGTCAAACCGCTCATACGATATATTTTACCAATGATAATTCCTTTATACTTTTTTAACTCAACAGGAAAGTTGGGTAAACTAAAGAGATACTCTCTATAGATGACATTATCACGTAACATTTCATCAATCATTTTACCAGTATTTCTACTATGATCTCTCATTACCACCAATGGTTTTTCAACATAGTCAAATTTCCAACGTAACGCAATATCAAAAAATATTGCCTCTCCTTGAGCTAAATAACGTTCATCAAATTTAATATCATTAAAAATTTCTTTTTTAAACAAAGGGGTGATTGGATAAACAAAAAAAGGTTCTAGTAACAAATCCTTGAATATCCAACCTCTACGCATGCCTTTATTCGTAGAAACTTCTAAGGTTTGTTTAGTATCCTCAAAATATCTAAGTCCGGCAGAATAAACGACACCATAATTATCATCTAATTTTGCAAATTTATTTACTTGTTGTTCTAATTTATCGGGTAAATACCAATCATCTGAAGTAAAAAAACTTATGTATTTACCTTGAGCTAATTCAATTCCCTCATTTAATACAAAACTTTGACCTCTATTTTTTGGATGTAGAACCAATTTAATTCTATCATCACTTGAATAATTTAATCGAAGTATTTCATGAGTGCTATCTTTAGAGCCATCATCGACAATAATAAGTTCCCAATGAGTGTACGTTTGCTTAAAGACTGAATCAACCGCCTCTTGTATGTACTCTGCATGATTATATGAAGGCATTATAATACTAACTAACGGGTGTGAATTCACATTTAAAATCCTTCTAAAGATAGTATTTTTTATAATATAACATTATAAATATAAGAAAATACATAAAATAATTAATAGCAAATGCTATAACAGAACCATTTTGACCATACAGATTTATCAAACAATAGCTAAGAATGGTAAAGCTTATTCCAAACAATAACTCTGTCAACATCAAAAATTTAACCTTACCTTTTGCTAGGAATAAATATGATAATAAATATGATGCGATTTTAAAGCAATCACCAATTAATTGCCAAAAAAACATATCACGCATAGCACCAAATGATTTTGCAAATAAAATCTGAATTACAACGTCTCGACAAAAATAAATAACTACCGCTGAAATAATTACAAATGGCATAATAATCTTATAGCCATTGCTGATTTCTTTACTGATTTGATCTTCACTTTGCAAATTGGCTAATTTAGGTAAAAAATAAGTGCCAAGTGCCGTGTAAACAATCATTAAATAAGCATCAGATATTTTTTGCATACCTTGCCAACAACCAGCTACATCCCATGATGTATGATTGGCTAAATATCCACGTACAAACATCTGTGACGTTGGTATAACACACATTGAAGTTAACGACATAGCCGTAAAACCTAATAATTTTTTAAAATAAAATCTATCAAATTTACCAAAAAAATTACTCAACTTAAACCAAGTTTGTTTACGTACAAAAAAAACAATAATCAAAAACGTAATTGATTGACTGGTTACCATTGCCAATAAAGCACCATAAACTTTATATTGATAAACTAACGCTATTGTAATTAATAATCCAAGTGTACTATTTATGGTATTCAGTAAATTAAAGCGCTTAATTTCATGTAAACCGTTTAGTATATTTAAAAATAGGCTATTTGCAACATAAAATCCCAAGCTAAATGCAAAAACGACTAAGATACTACCATATCTAACATCGTGCAAAAACTCTTGTGCCAGCCAGTTATGAAATACTAGTAATACAATTATGACTGGAATACTCAAGATCACTGATACCCATGTAACCGTATGCCAAACCTTATATAATTCTTCTGAATCATCTTTATATTGCGAGGTATATTTGATAATACCAGCTGAGATTCCACCAAGAGCTAGCACCATAATAATGCTATAAAAATTACCAAATTGACCAATCAGTGCAATGCCGAGTGGTCCAACCAATAAGGCAACTATTTTCATTGACACAAAGCCATTCGCTAAGCGAATTAACGTTGCTAATGCTGACCAAGAAACAGTTGAAGATAATTTCATTTTTTACTTAATACGTATTCACAAGATCAATTACGTATTGTGTCTGCTCAAGCATTTGCACCGGGCTAATTGGTAAACTAATTACCTCACGATGGATTTGTTCACTAACCGGTAAGCTTAGATGATTTAGCTCTTTATAAGCTTCTTGTTTATGTGGTGGGGTTGGATAGTGTATCACAGTACCAATACCATTTTCAGCTAGATATTTTTGAAACTCTTCTCGGTTTTCTGTTCGTACTACAAACACATGCCATACATGGCTATTTTCATTAAGTTCAACTTGTGGTAACGCTATTTTTGGATTAGTAATTTGCTCACGATACATTTTTGCGATAATTCTACGTTTTTCAGTATCTTCATCAAGTTTAGCTAGTTTAACATCCAAGATTGCTGCCTGTAATTCATCTAAACGACTATTTATACCTTTGTACATATTTTTGTATTTTACTTCGCTACCATAATTAGCTAAGGCTCGAATTGTATAATCAAGTTGATCATCATTGGTTGTAACTGCACCACCATCACCAATTGCACCTAAGTTTTTACCAGGGTAAAAGCTAAAGCCACTTGCATCAGATAAATTACCGCTGCGTTTATCTTGATAATACGCGCCGTGAGCTTGTGCGCTATCTTCAATTACTTTCAGATTATATTTTTTAGCGAGTTCCCAAACTTTAGCCATTGGGGTAATTTGACCATAGAGGTGAACAATCATAATCGCTTTGGTTTTTGCTGTAATTACTTGTTCGATTTTATCAACATCAATCAGGTAGTTATTTAGACTTGGTTCAACTAAAACAGGTGTCAGGTTATTTGCAGAAATAGCTAAAATACTTGCAATATAGGTATTAGCTGGAACAATTACCTCATCACCAGTATTCATTACACCTAACTCTTGATAAGCACGTAAGATCAGGATCAAGGCATCAAGTCCGTTGGCGACGCCAATGCAATGTTTAGTTCCGCAGTAGTTAGCAAAATTTTGTTCAAACTGTTTACACTTACTACCATGGATATACCAACCACCCTTGATAACTTCATCAATAGCTTGGCTGATCTCAGCATAATCTTTTAAGTTAACTTGTTTTAGGTCTAAAAATGGTACTTGCATTATATGTCTCTTTCATTGTCTTTCATTGATTTTTTTAATAGCGATATTATAGTAACCAGAATCTTTGTGTTTTAAATAATCTAGCAAATTCTTATTATTGTAATCGACAATATATACATCTACACCATAACGTAACAAAAGATCAAATGATGACGAATTATTAGAATTTATCCAACCATCTTTAGCATACATTAACGGAGTAGTTCCATTGTAATTACATAAATTATAGTCTGCACCATTCTCTAATAATAATTTTACTATTTCATGATAATTGTTATATAACGCAATAATTAAAGGAGACCATCCCTTTATCTTTGTACGTTCATTAATCAAAAATCTATTTCTTATTAATTTATTAACACCACATATATCATTATTTCGAATGCAATTAATTAAATTATCAAATCGATCTCTAAAAAGCATAACATTGTAATCAATACTACTAACTATAATACTATCTTCTAAATTGTTTATTATAGTCCCAGGTTTCTCAGTAGACCTCTCAGGCAATACTATAGCTCCGCAAATTTTCTCACTAAAAACTTCAGGTAATTGATAAACTCTGAAGCTATAAGCTCTTATTTGATTAACTATATTTATGGCTGTTGTATTCAAATTTATTGATATTTGAGAGAAGTCTATTGTATGCTTTGAATAATAGCTTGAATTGAGGTAACCCTGTGGCTTACCAACAAGCTCATCAATTCTTCCAAGATTTTTGATAACTAAACTAGTGCCATGACTTAAATATTTTTGATAAACATTTGAGGCTAAATCATCTTTACCTATTAAAAATATCTCCTGATCAACTATATCACCAGTATCTATACCATGGTCAATATAATGTAATGTAACGCCAGTCTCACTTTCTCCATTTAATATTGGCATTACAGAAGTATACATTCCTTTGTAGCTTGGTAATTTGGAGAAGTGTATATTTATTAATTTAGCATCTTTATTGAATAAAGAAGGGCTAATTATTTTATCAAATTCCAATGATAAAAAAACAAGATTAGGTATATGATAACAATTTATTAATTCAATTATCTCGATACAATTATTAATAGCAAATTTACCTAATGATCTTTGCCAAGTGTCAACAAAGGTATCTGTAGTGTTTATTACGACTTTGATTTCTTTGCGATCTACTTTTTTTAATAAATACGAAAGTGTATCAACTGCAATGTTATTTTTACCAGCAACCACATAGGTTATTACATTATTCATTTTTATTTACAATCTCAATAAACCTTGTGTAGTCACGAATATAATCACCTTCGTCATAATAAGCATCCGCCAATACCATCAAAACACAGTCATGGGAAAAATCAAACATTTCGCGCCAAATTAAGCCTTCAATATAGAGACCTTTAGTTGGTTCGTTCAAATTATAAATATTTTTGTTCGTACCATCATCTAATAAAAACTTACAACTACCTTTAACACAAATGGCCAATTGCTTAAGATTCTTATGCGCATGAAACCCACGACGCACTCCACCTGTAGTATCAAAAATATAATAAACTCGCTTTATGTCAAAAGGAACATTATGTTCTTTCTCTAGAGCAATCAAGCTACCTCTTGCATCACCACGTATATCAAAATCAATCAACTTAATTTTCATCAATAAGCCCACCTAAATAATTACACTAATGCGTTAAAGCCGCTCTTAAATTTAAATGAACAACACAGAAATATCTATTAACTTACTTTGCATTTTGTTTTGTTTTATCAGCGATCAATAACATAATAAATACCCAGCAAAAAATGAATGGAAACTTATATCGTGTCAAAGTTCCATAATTAAAAACTACACACGAATATAATAAAGCACTAATAATTACAAAAAAATTCATCGAGATCAATTTACTGCTGTCAACTTTTATTTTTTTTAAATAACGATAAAGTCTATAAATAGCAATAGTTAGTCCCAAATTCTCACAAGACTGTATCATTTGCATCGGATTTCTGGCATCAAAAAAAAACGGAGCAAACAATACTCTATATATATCCATATACGACCAGTCTGGCATATACAATGGCGACAAACCAGTATCTTCTCTAAACATCGCCATCCTAAAGTATAATATATCACTCCAAGATTGTATAGCCCATACCACTATAACCCCAACATAGCTAAATGAAAGTATCCACCGTGTTGTTCGATGCGGTATCTTCAAAATAATATAAAAACCTAAAGTAAATAATAATAGCAATGCATTTTGACCTTTAATATAAATAAGAACTAATATCATCAGCCCCATTATAATCAACGAAAAATTAATTAACATTGCATATAAAAACATAAACATAGCCGTTAAGATCAAGTCATCACGTGTACCAAAACTAGTATAATAAATCAAAGTTGGATATAAAAAATAAAAATACTTAAATTTCCTCTTAACTTCAACATTATTAAATTTAAATAGCATGAATAAAAACAAGCACAAGTAGATATAATAATTAATATATGCCAAAGACTTTATTGATTCAATAAAAACAGGAAATGGCAAAAAAGCAAATAACATTGAGGCATAGTAAACGTTGCCAAGATCAAATGAAGTAAATATAGTTCGAAAATCTTTTGCAGCATAAAAATAACGATACTGATCACCCATATACGCATAAGGAATTGCCGCATCAATTACAAAAATTAGCGCAATATGAAATAATAGTAAATATAATACTTTATTACTAAAATTATATCTATAACAAATTAAAATAGTAATTATCGTAGCAATGCAAGCATTGCTAAAATCCCATAAGTTAAGCTCCATGTTTAATCAACAGTTTACGATTGCGCAACAGGACAAAGATCAAAGATAACAGTGTACTAACTAAGAACGCACCAAAAACAATTCTAAATTTATTGGGTTTAGATTTAGTTAATGGCACATCTGCTCTATCCATAACTTGAATTGGCGTTGGTGCTTGAGAAATTAAAAAGTCAAATTTATAACCCTCAAACTGATTCACTAAAACCTTATACACCATCTCATGGATACCTTGATTACGAATTAAACCCACATATTCTTGAGATAGTGCTGGTACCAAATTAGCAGGAACCGCATCATCGCCGTAACTTTGTTGACCGTTAATTTTGTTTAATTGTTCTTTAATGCTCGCAACAGTCGCTTGTAAGGTTTTATAATCTGGGTTATCAGGGCTCGCATATAATGCCATTGCACTTAAATTGGCTTGCGCAGCGACCAACTGACCATTTAACTGCGCAACAATCCCAGAAATCACTTGCGACTGCTGACCTGCCGTAATACCATGACTTAGATTAAATGCCTTCACTGCGCTTTCAGCTTTATTCAGTTCTTTTTGCTCAATGAGCATTTGCTCACGATAAAAATCATAACGCTGGATAGTCTTATTATTTGCCACGTCACTAATCCCCTGCGATAAAGCATCAACATAACCATTTGCAATTTCAGCGGCTAATTTTGGATCGATTGAATCAACATTAATCGCTAAAAATCCAGAAAATTTATCTGGTACAAAACTCACCATTCCAGCCAATCTTCTACGTGCCATTTGAATATTCTCAACCTGCCAGCGCTTGATCAAATCGTGCTTTTTAATCAATAAATCTCTTACACGATTAGTGTTTAACGACGCGATAGTTATATTCACCGAATTATCCGTTCCAATCGCCGCAAGACTACCACCGCCAAGTACGCCACCAAGATTAGTCGCTGCATCACTTAATTTTGGTGGATTAATCAAAGCACTGGCCGTAAATATTGCTGGCAATGTAGCACTATAAATTAGTGCCACGCTAGTCACAACTAGAATTAAACTAACCATCCATTTAAAATTTTGCTTTAAAATTTCAAATAATTTTAACCAATCTATCACTTTACCAGAAAAATCCATTTTACCTTACCTATATGAAAACAAAGCCAATGTTTGCGCTGTATTCGCTAGAATTTGTGTTATATTTAAAACTAGTTGCATATTACTACCCAGTTGTATTTGTTGTGGAATAATTATCACATCCCCAGGATTTAAGGATCGATTATCAAAACCACCAAACCAACCAGCCTGTTGACGACTATAAATCGAACCATCCGCACGCAACACATACTCTTGAGAGCTATCTGCATAAGGATTTTCATCACCAGCTAGATTAATATACTTTCTCACCGAATAACGTTCATTATAAATAAAAGTTGCAGGATTATACACCTGTCCAACCAAATGTACAACATCTGGCAGCGGTGGAATATAAATCGTATCACCGTTTTCTAAGTCAACATCCGGTATATCATTTACGCTTGCCTTATACGAGCCTAAATTCAAGACAATTCTGCCAGTTGGCGTAATTTGACGCATTTTATCAATAAAGGCATTTTGTTGCTGTAAGACTAACTGCGTAGTATTACCTCCTGAAACGGATTGACTACTTATGCTTACCGCCGCTGTACTTGCTTGCGCCAATAAAGTCTGTTGAGCCATATCTAACATCGCATCAAGTGATTTACGCTGTTGTTTTTTAACCGAATCACGTGCCAACTCCATGCCAAAGATATAACTTTTTGGCGTGACACCACCAGCTGACTCGATTAAATCTCTAACCGTCTGCCCAGCATTAAGTTCATAAACACCTGGGGAGGTAATTTCACCATCAATAAACACATAGACATGTCCACCTGCAGATGGAGTACGCACATCTTTAGTTGAGAGCACATTAATTACATCACCGGGTTTTAATTTTAAATTATTTTTTGGATCGCCATCAAGAGCTTTTTTAAGATTAAATGGTATAATGTGACTAGAATAATTATTCAAATCTTGACGCACGACTAGAGCATAGCTCCAATTAATATTCGCCTCGGGAATTGTTACTGGACCAGCTCTAAAGGTATTTTGTCCACCCGCAAAAATATTTTGTTGATTCGCCGCCGCTGTTCCGTCGTTGGTTGGTGAAACAAGACTAGAATCATCCGAGGTGATAGATTGCATGGTTTTTTCAATCCGCTTTTGGCTTAAGGCATTATCTTGTCCATATGTTCCATAAGCAACAGCATCATAATAGGAAGATGTTAATAATGCCTCTTTATTAGGAATTAAATCTTTGACTGTCATCCCTGCTTTATACGGAACTCGGGTTGGATCGGCGACATTACCAATTACAGCAACACTGTTTATATACTGATTTTTACTAATTAAAAAGTGAATAATCTCATTTTTCTTCACTAAGTTATTCTGCGCTTGAGGCCAAGGAAAACTATTAACTTCAATCGTGTTAAAACTATCCGTATTTTCTATAAAGACATTCGTATCATTAGCTTCACTATTTAATCCACCAGCAAAATTTACAACATCCTTTAAAGCCTCACCGGGTTTTGTTTCATAAATTGCCTGACGTTTAACACCATTATAAATAGCGACTTCATTTCCAACCGGTTTAAACTGAATAATATCTCCAGCCAATAAGTTAACATCAGATTTCTGATTACCATTAATTAATAATTCATATAAATCAAAGTGAGCAATAACGTGACCATTGCGCTTTAATTCAATATCACGAAATGAACCAACATTTGATGGACCACCAACTGTAACCACCGCATTCGATAGCGTTGACAATGAACTAAGCGTATACGTTCCTGGTTGTGCTGCCATTCCAGCTACCGTAATCTGAATTGAACGCACACTACCGACATTAGAATTTACTTCAAAATTACGATAAATTTTACTCAACTTTTGTTTTAAATAGCCACCCAATTGATCAGATTTAACTCCCGTAACGTTCACCGCACCAAGCTTTGGCACATATATCGTTCCATCATTGCCAACTGGACCACTGAAATCATCATTCACCGCACCATTTAATTGAACGGTCAATTGATCACCTGGTCCAACCACATAATTACTCGGCACAGGTATGTTTTGAGTAGGTGCAAATGACATCGGCGATGAAATTAAGCCAACACCATACTTCTCTAACTTCAACCCAGTACGCACATAAACATTACGTTCAAAAGGATCTTTAGTTTCAATATCTTGCTTTTTTGAGTTAGTGCTAACAAAGTTACTCGGTGTATAAATATCATTTCTATACTGCTGTGATTTCTGACCTAATAAATCCGCAGCGGCTTTTGTGGCATTATTCAATTGTGAATTAGCTTGAATTGCTGGCACCATTACATTTGCGGCATTGGCCGTATTTGTAGAGTTAGTCGTTGCTACACTTGCACCACCAAAGCCACCAAGAGAGCCACTTGTTCCAGTACTACCAGATGAAAAGCCACCTCCACCAGTAGATCCACCAGTAGATCCACCAGAAAAACCACCGGAAAAACCGCCTGTATCATCCGCAAATACTGGAGCAATAAAAAAATTACCGATCAATATCAGTAAAAGTATTTTTCTAACATTAGCCTTCAAACCAAGTCCTTCTCATCAATGTTATTAACTGCACCTACTAAATAGGCATTATTTGCAACCATTATAATACCTATACAAACCAACAATAATGTATACACATCCACAACTGTCTATGCTTAAATAAATTTCTTCAATCTTAAATACTCAGTTAGAGCCTCACGATAACTCGGCATAACATAATATTTACTCAACTTAGTCACATCCATAATTCCATATTGCGGGCGCAAGGCTTTAAACTTATACTCACGATAACTAACGGGCTGAACTTTAGCTGGATCACTACCTGTTTGGCGTAAAATTTCCTGAGTAAACTCAAACCAACTGCATGAGCTACTACTCACACAATTATAAATCCCATATTCGGTGACCTTTTGTTCAATCAAAGCCTTAATTGCGCGCGCAATATCTAAAGTATGAGTTGGGCAAGTTAGCTGATCATCAATTACCGTCCAACTGTCTCTTTCATTAGCCAAGCGCAACATCGTAGTAACAAAGTTGCCACCCTTACCTGAAGCTCCAGCCACACCGAATAACGATGAAACTCGCAAAATAAAATGCTTGCTTGCATAATTTTTAATTGCAATTTCACCTGCATATTTACTTAAGCCATACACATTTAACGGCTTAGGCTGATCATTCTCACTATAAGGGAGTTGATTGCTACCATCAAAGACGTAATCAGTAGAAAGATGAATTAACGTAATATCATGTGTTTGGCAAAATTGAGATAGTTGCACCACAAAACCACTGTTAATCACAAATGCCACTTGCGGATTGTCTTCGCAGCCATCTACATTCGTCGTCGCAATACAATTAATAATGTAATCTGCACTAGCATAAGCTTCTAATTGAGCCATTACATTAACACTTGCAGCATCCACATTAGCTTTGGTTGAAGCAATCAATTCGTGTCCATCAGCCAAGACCTGCATTAAATCACAACCTAGTTGTCCATTGCTACCTAAAACTACGATTTTAGCCATTAGTTACGTTCCGTATAATTTTGTGCGATCCAATTTTGATATTCACCACTCAGAATATGCTCTACCCACTCTTGATTATCTAAGTACCACTGCACGGTTTTTTTAATCCCAGTGGCAAAATTTTCTTCGGGCTTCCAACCAAGCTCATTTTGAATCTTAGTTGGATCCATTGCATAACGGAAATCATGTCCAGCGCGGTCAGTAACATAGGTTATTTGCTCCAAATAGGATTTAGCGTCACTTCGTGGACTTAATTCATCTAAAATTTGACAAATACCTTCAACCACTTGTAAATTAGTGCGTTCATTATGTCCACCGATGCAATAACTCTCACCAAGTTGACCTTTTTCAAAAGCTAAAATAATCCCTTTCGCATGATCATCAACGTATAACCAATCGCGAATATTATCGCCTTTACCATAAATAGGTAGGTCTTTTCCTTGTAAGGCATTATTAATCACTAAAGGAATTAATTTCTCAGGAAAGTGATACGGTCCGTAATTATTGGTACAATTAGTAATTACCACGGGGAAATCATAAGTATGAAACCAAGCTTTAACTAATAAATCACTACTCGCTTTGGATGCAGAATATGGACTACGTGGGTCATACGGCGTTGTTTCAACAAAATAACCTTCATCGCCTAACGAACCAAATACCTCATCAGTGGAGATATGCACAAACTTAAATTGGCTTTTATCTGCCAATTGACTATAATATTCACGCGCGCAATCCAATAAATTAAACGTACCCACAATATTAGTCTGAATGAATTCACCTGGTCCGACAATCGAACGATCAACGTGACTCTCAGCGGCTAAATGCAAAACACCAACTGGTTGGTAGCTTGCAAAAATACGCCTAATTTGCTCTTTATCGCAAATATCAACTTGCTCAAAAGTATAACGCGGATCATGGCTAACTGCTTTTAATGATTCTAAATTACCCGCATAAGTCAATTTATCTATATTCACCACATGATAGTCACTGTGATTAATTAATTGACGCACCACCGCAGAACCAATAAATCCAGCGCCACCAGTTACCAATAAAGTTTTTTTACTCATCGCTATTACTCACATAATTGAAATTAATTTCCGCATCTTTTAATAGTGGTTGTTTATGATCTTTATCTGATAACAATAACTCACCTAGAGCAGGCCATTCAATACCAATGGCAGGATCATCATATTTAATTCCACGATCACATTCAGGCGCATACTCTCCCGTAGTTTTATATAAAAACTCGGTATTATCTTCTAGTGTTACAAAACCATGCGCAAAACCTGCAGGTATCCATAACATATACTTGTTCTCAGCAGATAATTCACAACCAAACCACTGACCAAAAGTTGGCGAGCCACGACGAATATCCACCGCAACATCAAAAACCGCACCACTCACGCAGCGAACTAGTTTACCCTGTGCTTTAGGATCTAGTTGATAATGCAGGCCACGCAATACGCCTTTAGCCGATTTAGAATGATTATCTTGAATAAATTCTGGCACAATACCATTGGCTTGAAATAGCGACTTGCGATAGCTTTCCATAAAAAAGCCCCGTTCATCACCAAATACTTTGGGTTTAACCAGAATAACTTCTGGAATAAAGGTTTTTATAAATTCCATTATTTAACCATCCTACGTAAATATTCGGCATAAGTAGATTTACCCATTTCGGCAACTTTTTGCTGAACGTCAGCTTTACTTAACCAGCCCTTATGCATGGCAATTTCTTCGAGGCAAGCAATCTTAATTCCTTGACGCTTTTCCACGGTTTGAATAAAGTTCGAAGCTTCCAGCAGCGAATCATGGGTTCCCGTATCCAACCACGCAAAGCCGCGTTTCATCGTCACTACATTTAACTGACCAAGTTCCAGATAGAGCTTATTCAAATCTGTAATTTCCAACTCACCACGTGGCGATGGTTTTACTTGTTTAGCCATTTCAACTACCTGTTTATCATAAAAATATAAACCCGTTACCGCAAAATCTGATTTAGGTGCAACTGGTTTTTCTTCGAGGCTAATCGCTTTATGTTCAGCATCAAACTCAACCACGCCATAACGTTCTGGATCAGCGACCTGATAGGCAAACACCGTTGCGCCACTGCCTGTTTGTGCTGATTTTAAAAGTTCGGTCATACCGCTTCCGTGATACATATTGTCGCCCAAAATCAAACACGCTGGCGAACCCGCCAAAAACTCTTCGCCAATTAAAAAAGCTTGTGCCAAACCATCTGGACTGGCCTGTACAGCATAGCTAAGATTAATCCCAAATTGACTGCCATCACCGAGTAATTGTTCAAAGCGCCCAATATCTTGCGGCGTAGAAATAATCAAAACATCCTGAATCTCCGCTAACATCAAAATTGATAATGGATAATAAATCATCGGCTTATCATAGACGGGTAATAATTGTTTTGACATCGCTAAGGTAGCAGGATGTAAGCGACTACCGCTGCCACCAGCTAAGATAATTCCTTTATATTGACTTTTCATCGGCGTGCTTCTCCAATTCAATTAATTAATAAACTAACGGCAATGAGACTTTTTTACCATCCCGTGCTGAAATATAAATTGCGATTAATAATTCCAAAGAGCGCAATCCTTCACGCCCATCGGTTAAAGGCTCTTCGGTACCACGTAAGGTTGCTAACACATTGGAATAATACAGCGGATGTCCAAAACCATATACTGAAGTAGTCGCATAATTTGCTTCCAAGACACCTTCATCTTCGGGACGTTTATCGGCAAATTCCCAATGTTCAATTTTATTGACCGCCATACCACCAATTTTAACCGTGCCGGTTTCGCCCAAAATCGTGATGGAACCTTCCAAATTTTTTGGATAGGTTAACATTGATACATTCATCGTACCCAATGCACCACTGCGATATTTAATCGCCAAAACACCACTATCTTCAGTTTCAATATTTCGTGCCAAGGTCGCAGTATAACTCTGTACCGACTCAACTGAACCAATTAGCCACTCCATTAAATCCACGTAATGCGAGGCTTGATTCATAAATGCACCACCATCAAATTCCCAAGTACCACGCCACTCATCATGATCATAATAAGCTTGTGGGCGTGTCCAAAATACATTACAGGCAACCGAGTAAATTCGTCCAAACCGACCTTCGGCAATGGCTTTTTTTACCATCTGAATCGTTGCATTACGCCGATTTTGTTTAACCACAAATAAACGCACACCAGCTTTATCACAAGCCTTGACCATTTCAATACCATCTTGCATTTTAGTTGCCATCGGCTTTTCAGTAACTACATGAAATCCAGCTTCCGCACAAGCAATGGTTTGACTTGGATGTAACCCACTTGGAGTGGTTAAGATAACCACATCAAAACCACCAGCAGTTAACAGCTCATCTAATGAATAAAAGGCTGATACATTATATTTAGCAGCAGCCTCATCTGCACGACTAGTCACAATATCGCACACGGCAACTAATTCACATTCATCAGCATATTGCTCTAATGAACCAAAGTGATTTGCAGAAATTCTTCCACAACCAACTAAGGCAAATTTAATTTTTCTTCCAACGATCGCAGTATATTTGCTCAACATAGCCCACCTTTATTAAAATTTCACATAATTATACTACAAAACAGCATGGCTAAATTCAAAAGCAAGCCCCAACTCAACAACGTTAAACAACAATCGTCAAATAAATCAGTGTAATTACACTAAGATCTACACCAAACTCAATCAGCATATCGGGTGCAATTTTAAGCGCCGTAACTACTTTAAACGAATAAATTTTTGCTTAATCACAATTACATCGCCCAATGTTATATAATCCACTCAATAATCAACTTATATTGGAGAAAATAAATGGCAAATTCATGGTCAGGTCATCCTAAAAGCTTAAAAAGGTTATTTTTCACCGAAATGTGGGAACGCTTTAGCTTTTATGGCTTAAATGCGGTTCTAGTTTTATTCCTAACTAAAGCGATGCATATCCCAGAAGGGCTCGCGTTAATAATCTTTGGTAGCTACGTAACTTATGTTTATCTCTCAACTACTATTGCGGGTTTCTTAGCCGATAGATTGTACGGCTATGCCAAAGTTGCATTCATGGGTGGAGTCTTTATCTTAATGGGAC
Source organism: Burkholderiales bacterium (assembly GCA_019744945.1). Taxonomy (GTDB): domain Bacteria; phylum Pseudomonadota; class Gammaproteobacteria; order Burkholderiales; family UBA11063; genus Aquella. The sequence goes on along the minus strand of JAIETT010000091.1, from coordinate 10,246 downwards.
ACATCACCATGGCGCTCTCAGGATTTAATTTCAATTTATTTTATTTTGGTCTCGGTTGCATTGCAACAGGTACTGGACTCTTAAAGCCTAACGTTTCGGTAATGGTCGGCAAACTCTATAGCGACGCACACGAAGACCAACGGGTACAGGGCTTTAATATCTACTATATGGGCATAAATATTGGCGCGGTAATTGCACCTATTGCGGTAGGCTTTGTCGCTGAAAAAGTCTCGTGGCATGCTGGATTTGGTTTAGCCGCAATCGGAATGGCAATTGGCTTATGGATTTTCAAACGTGGTGAAAAAGACTTCCCTGCTAATTGCAAAATCAGTAATCAAGCTTTAATTAATTCACGCTTTGCAGGAATTAAACTCCATTATTTAGTTTATGCGATGTTACTGGCTTTAGCTGTGATTTTTGCGACTTTACTGGCTAATCCAATTCAATCTACGGTTGTTTCAGGAGTTTGCTTAGTTATTCTTGGCGGGTATATCATTTCAATTTGGCGTAAATTATCCACTCACGAGCGCAGCAAAGTTTGGGTTATCTTAGTTTTATCATTATTTTCGGTAAGCTACTGGACCTTATCAAATCAAACGATTGCTAGCCTACCGCTTTTTATTGACCGCGTCGTTGATCTGCATTATTTTGGTAGCGATATTCCAGCTTCAAGTATCTCAAGTTTTTACTCTTTAATTTTAATTGCTTTAGCTCCGATAATTGCCTGGTTTTGGAATATGACTAAACGTATTCAACGTGAGCCTGGTTATGCGGGTAAATTTACAATTGGGCTAAGCATGGCTACTTTAGCCTTTGTCTTCATAATTGTAGGAATTCTGCAAGCTAGTCATCTAGGTAAAATGAGTTTATTCTGGATACTGGCATGCTATACTTTACTTGGGTTTGGTGAATTATGTATTTCACCGAATGGATTAGCCTTAGTAACTAAATATGCACCACAAAATATGTCGGGCGTAATGATGGGCTTATGGTGGATGATCAACGCCTTTGCAGGTTTAACCGCAGGATTAGTTGCGCAGCTAATTGGTTTTCAATCAACTGAAAATCTACCCGTTACCGAACAACTAAATATCTATCAATCTGGTTTTATCAAAGTTACCCTACTTGGAATTATAATTACGGCAATTTTATTCATCATTCGGAATAAAATCGATAAACAGGAGCAATAAGATGTTATTAATCGCAAATTACGAAGGACGCTCAGGTACACAATTAGCGGCCGAATTCCTCGCAAAAAAGACCAATGGTTTACGTGCGATAATTGAAGGAATTAAACTGGTTGAAGCTAATTTAGATATCCATACCGTGGGTATGAGCTCATGGCCAAACATTCTCGGTGAATTACAACTGGATGCCTCGGTGATGGATGGCAATACCCGTAGAACTGGTGCGGTGGGTGCACTACGTGGTTTTAAACACCCCGTGGAAGTGGCTTATCGTGTACTTAGTGATATTCATCATGAAATCTTGGTCGGTGAAGGTGCGGAACGCTTTGCTCATGAAATTGGCGCACTTAGGGCTAAAAATGAAACTGAGCTTTCACTTAAAATGTGGCAAAAACATCTCGCCGAAGTATTAACACCAGATCAAGCAAGCAAATTTCCCAATCTTCGTTTATTGGATGTTAAAAGCGAAGCCATTGATCCCGAGAAAATGTTTGACACTACCGTTTATTTAAGCTTAGATCACGAACAGCGGATATCTTCCGCTACTAGCACCTCAGGCTGGGGCTGGAAATATCCTGGACGTTTAGGCGATAGTCCGATTATTGGTGCGGGGAGTTATGCCGATAGTCGTTATGGCGCGTGTGCCTGTACTCATACTGGTGAAATGACCATCCGCGCTGGCACGGCACGTAGCGTTGTGCTCTACTTAAAAATGGGTCTTAGTGTGGAAGATGCGGTTTATGAAGCGGCGCGTGATTTGACCGCTCTAGAAACTGGCTATTTAGCTGAAGTCACCATTCATGCAATTGACAAGGCTGGAAATTATAAAGTGGTTGGGCTTAACTCAAGTGAAGAAATTAAATATGTCGTGTGGCAACCAGGTATGCAATCACCAGAAATACACAGCGCCGAAATACTTCGCTTATAATCCTAAAACCAGCTAATTTGTATTGATTTGAAATAGCCATAAAAAATTGCGCCGTATGATGCGGCGCAATTTTAAATTCAGTTAAAACATTAGCGAATAACATCACAACCCATATAACTACGCAATACTTCTGGTACAGTAATTGAGCCATCGGCATTTTGATAATTTTCAATTACCGCAACCAACGCCCGTCCAACCGCTAAACCAGAACCATTTAAGGTATGCACCAAGCGATTTTTACCCGTAGAATCTTTAAAGCGCGCTTGCATTCTACGTGCTTGAAAATCGGTCATATTTGAACAGGATGAAATTTCACGATAGGTATTTTGTGATGGAACCCAAACTTCAATATCATAAGTTTTAGCGGCGCCAAAGCCCATATCACCACCACATAAAGTAATTACACGATAAGGAATTTGTAAGGCTTTAAGCACATTTTCAGCACATTGCACCATCGTTTCTAGCGCCGCAAAAGAATGCTCTGGATGAGCAATATTCACCATTTCAACTTTATCAAATTGATGCATGCGAATCAAACCCTTAGTATCACGTCCATAACTACCCGCCTCACTGCGGAAACACGGTGAATGACAAGCATATTTAAACGGTAGCTCATCTTCTTTAAAAATTTCATCGGCAGCCATATTGGTTACCGAAACTTCAGACGTTGGAATTAAATACAAATCTTCTTGATCACGTTTAGTTTTAAATAAATCTTCTTCAAATTTAGGTAATTGACCAGTTCCAAACAGTGATTTTGCATTTGCCATATACGGTGAATAAATTTCGCTATAACCATGTTCTTCAGTATGTAGATTGAGCATGAATTGCGCTAATGAACGATGTAATTTAGCAATTTTACCTTTTAAAAACGCAAAGCGGCTACCTGCTACTTTAGCACCAGCTTCAAAATCAATCCCACGCCCCAGCGCTACACCTAAATCCACATGGTCTTTAACTTGAAAATCAAAATCACGTGGCACACCAATGCGACGTACCTCAACATTTGAACTTTCATCTTTGCCCTCAGGAACTGAGGCATCGGGTAAATTGGGAACGGTTGCCAAATAAGCATTCAGTTGACTAGAAACTTGGTTGAACTCAGCTTCAGTTTGTTTTAACTCTTCACCAAAGCTAGCAACTTCAGCCATAATAACACTAGTGTCTGCACCTTTAGATTTCAAAATACCAATTTGTTTCGAGCTAGAATTACGCCGTGCTTGTAATTCTTCCATTTTAGTTTGCAGAATTTTACGTTGTTCATCTAAACTGATAAACAATTCTTTATCAAAGTTAAAACGCTTAACTGCCAAACGTGTAACCACAGCATCAAGTTCGCTCCGAAGTAAATTAATATCTAACATGCTCGTTCCTTATCTAAAAACAAATTTTAAGCCATTATTTTAACATTATTTTAATATACGTTTAATCAGCTCTGCGAAATTAACAAATAATTGTTCGTCATATTCAATCCGTATTTTGGCATACTGCATCAACTCTTGATGATGTCCAAACATAATACTATTGGGTAATTCCTGCATTAGCTCTAGATCATTATGATCATTTCCAAAGGCAAAGATATTATTTTTATCTGGCAAAGGTAATTCAGATATACCACTGAATTTATTAACTTTAGCAGGCATAACATCAAAACATTTATCATAAAAATGATATTTAATAATTAATTCACGAGTTTTAATATATTCCTCAAAATGCGTTAACCATTTATCATCTAAAATTAAAATCTTATAGCCACCGTCAGCCAATAAATTATCCACCTGTTTAGCTTTTTTTTGACCACTAATTCTAACAATATCCGTAAATAGCCAATGTTCAATATTAGGATGATAATAACTACCATGACCATCCAATAAATAATTAATCTTGTGGCGCTCTAAAAAATCGATCATTTCAACTAAATCATTATTCGGTAGAAAATGTTGGCTCTGAGGACTGCCATCAACCATAACTAAGCCGCCACCAAACACTACGCTGGGTTGTTCGCTACACCATGCGGGCATAATTGGCACAAAATCCCGCCATGAACGCCCAGTTGCAACAATGATTTCATGCCCTGCCGCTTTAATATCCAGTAATACGCGTTCAAAGCGCGCTTCTAAGGGTTTACCATCATAAACAATCGTACCATCCAAATCAAAAACAAACGTTTTACGCGTATTTGGAATTATTACTAACTGCTGCTCAATAAGCTCAGGACTAAGTAACATTTAAATCCTCACTTTCTTTAGTAATATTTTGGGTCTAGGATTATAACATAGATCATGTTATAATAATGCAACCTAGCCATTAGAGGACAATACAGTGTTTACCCAAAACCACATTAAGTTTTTAGAACAAGATTTATCCCAAAAAAAAGTACTAGTTGTTGGTGATGTTATGCTTGATCGTTACTGGTTTGGCGATGTTAATCGCATTTCACCAGAAGCTCCCGTACCAATTGCCAAAATTAATAAAATTGAAGATCGTCCAGGTGGAGCCGCGAATGTTGCTCGCAATATCGCCAGCCTTGGCGGTAAAGTCACCCTACTCTCGGTAGTTGGTTTAGACGAACCAGCGCAAGTATTAGAACGCCTACTTAAAGAAGAACACGTTGATGCGATACTAAAAAAAGACCAAAGCATCAGCACAATTGTAAAATTACGGGTTCTTGCCAAACATCAACAATTAATTCGAATTGATTTCGAAGAAACCCCATCCCATGAAATTCTTGCCGAAGCCTTAGATAGCTACAGTGCAATTATTGATCACTATGACGTAGTCATCCTCTCGGACTATGGCAAAGGTGGCTTATCTCATGCCACCAAAATGATTGAAATAGCCAAAATTCACGGGAAAAAAATCTTAGTTGACCCTAAAGGTCACGACTACAGCATCTATCGACATGCAACCATGATTACACCCAATCGCAGCGAAATGTGCGAAGCCGTGGGCAACTGGAAAAATGAACGTGAACTACAAAAAAAAGCTAACCAACTAAAAGATGAATTATTTTTAGACTATTTATTAGTCACCAGAAGCGAAGATGGCATGACCTTGTTTGCCGATGAAACTTACCATTATCCAACCTTTGCCCAAGAAGTTTTTGACGTGTCAGGCGCAGGCGATACCGTGATTGCAACTTTGGGTCTCATGCTCGCAAATGGCGCTGACATTACTGACGCCGTTAACTTTGCTAATTTTGCCGCAGGTATCGTGGTCGCAAAACTGGGAACTGCTACGGTTAGTAAACCAGAATTAATTAATCACTTAACTCAACATCTAAATCAATAGAGGAACGAATATGTTAATCGTAGTAACTGGAGCCGCTGGATTCATCGGTTCAAACATTGTTAAAGAATTAAACCGCCGTGGTCATTATGACATCATAGCAGTAGATAACCTCACCAATGGTGAAAAATGTCGTAATTTAGCCGACTTAGACATCTTGGATTTTGTTGATAAAGAAGATTTTTTACAAGCGATCTTAGATGGTGACTATGACAATCAAATTGATTATATTTTCCATCAAGGTGCTTGCTCAGCAACCGTTGAAGCCAACGGGCGCTATATTATGAAAAATAATTATGAATATTCGTGCATTTTACTGGAATATGCACAAAAAAATGAGGTTCCATTCGTCTATGCTTCGTCAGCTGCAACTTATGGTGCTAGTAAAGTATTTATCGAAGATCGTGAGAATGAAGTTCCGCTAAATGCATATGGCTATTCTAAAATGTTATTTGATCAAACCGTGCGCCGCTATTTTGATGGTGGACTAAAAGCTTCAATTGTAGGTTTAAAATACTTCAATGTCTATGGTCACCGTGAATTTCATAAGGGACGCATGGCATCAGTGGTATTGCACAATTTTCGACAATATCAGGAACATGGTAGTGTAAAATTATTTGAGGGCTGCCAAGGCTTTGAAAATGGTGAACAATCGCGTGACTTTATTTCGGTTGAAGACGTGGTGCGGGTAAATTTACATTTCTTTGATAATCACACACAAAGTCCAGATGAAATTTCTGGAATCTTTAATTGCGGAACTGGTCAAGCGCGCAGTTTCAATGACCTTGCTCTTGCCACGATTAATGCTTGTCGCAAAGCCGAGGGGGAAAATACTTTGAGCCTACAAACTGCAGTCACCCAAGGTATCATTGAATATATTCCTTTCCCAGGTGATTTATCAGGTAAGTACCAATGTTTTACTCAAGCCAATAGCACACGACTAATTAAAGATGGTAACTATAAAACTCCTTTTTTAACGCTGGAACAAGGTGTTGAGAATTACGTAACATTGTTATTAAGCTAATTTATACCAGACAGTAGTCAGGATAAGGGAAATATTCTGGCTATTTTTAGTGGACGGATGTTGATATGAAAAAAACCACCATTAACCTCTTAATTGGCGGATTTGTTATTACATTATTTGCTCGCAACTTGGCGAATGCTGCAGCAGCTAAGACCGAAGCAATTCAATTCAATAATAAGTTTGATTTCTATTTGTTAGCCACACAATGGATTCCTGGTTGGTGTGAAGTAGGTTCAGGTCAAAGTGGAGCCAGCGTTGACAATTTGCGCGCCTGCCAACAACAAGTTAATCGCCCATTAATGTTCCACGGCGTTTGGCCAGAAAACAATGATGGTAGCTATCCAAGTTTCTGCTCTTTAGTACCTAAATTAGACCCAACTAAACTAACTTTTGCCAATCCATTTAAGAATTACTTGAGTAATGCCAATGATTTTCTCGACCACGAATGGAATAAACATGGAACTTGCTCCAACCGCTATAGCTCGGGATTGGAACATAATAATTCTAACGAGTATTATACCCAAATAAATCTTTATTTCACTCAGGGTCTTAATCTCTACCAGAAAATTCAAATTCCAACGCTAGATTTAGAACTAAAAACCACTGAACTTCAAGCAATTATAAGTAAAGAAAACCCACAAATTCCTAGTGACGCAATCTTGGTCATGTGTGACAGTGATCATCATCAGCAACAATATTTAACTGGATTATGGTTTTGCACCAATAAAGCTCAAGACAAATTTATTGCTTGTCCTCTACCGTTGCAAAAAAAGGCCTGCACTGGAACGGTGATAACTCGTTAAAGATAAATTACTCACGATTATTTTTTTGCTGAGCTTTTGCCATAATTTGCGCTAAAAAGTCACTTGGTGAAATTGCTGCAGGAGTTAAATTAGAATTCACTTCCAAGCTAGGCTCAGGCTGAGCTGCCCCACCCTGAACTCGCTTCAATAATTCGGCTTGCTGTACTAAGCGTGCATCACGCTCCAAGCGTTCAATATCCCGCCGTATATGATGTGCATCAAAACGCTCCCGCGCACGTAGCTTGCGCTCACTTGTCCAATTCAAATCAGGATCATCAACTAAACTAATACAATCCACTGGGCAAGCAGGCAGGCATAAATCACAACTGCTACACTCATGAGCAATTACTGTATGTAACATTTTATTAGCACCAATAATTGCATCAACAGGACAAGCTTTAATACACAAGGCACAACCAATACACGCATCTTCATCAATTAAAGCAATTTTGCGTGGCTGAATTACACCGTTGGCAGGGTTTAACTCTAAAACAGGACGTCCTAATAATGTGGCAAGGGCGACAATCCCCTCCGTTCCACCAGGTGGACATTGATTTATCTCACTTTCACCACTAGCTAGGGATTCCGCATATTTTTGACACGACGGATACCCACAACGTGTGCATTGCGTTTGCGGCAAAAGAGCATCAATTTGCGCGACTAAATCAATCCTGATGGTCATGATCATGCTCTGGATAATAACTCACCATTAACTGCATATCAGCAAATAACGCGGCTAAAGTCTGACTAATTTTCGCAAAATTATCCGCACGTTGCAACGACCAAATTAAAATTTCTTCAGGCTGCTCCGCATTCGGTAACCAAACCTCAATTTGCAAATTATTTTTCTGACTTGAGAGCTTTAATTCTGGATATTTACCATCCAAACGTAATTTTTTAACTAAATTACTCAACCGCAAAGAAATACTAATCTCATTGCGATAATATTCACCGATCACGGCAGCCTCACTTAACGCACAAGGCGGAAATGGAATCGGAAAGATTGTCACATTAGCCTGATTCAAAGCAGTGCTAATTAACTGCAAGAGCTCAAGCCCTAACTGCGAATAATTAGCCGCAATTAAACCTGAGGTTTGAGCTTTTTCAAAGCGACTCACACCAACCAAGAAGCGTAAATGGACACCCTCACCAAGATTAATAATTGGTTTAGCACTAATGAGCTCTTCATCCCAAGTATCAACGGTTGTAACATCCGTGATTAAATTAAATAAATTCGACGGTCGTAACCTAGCAATACCTTCAAGATCATAAAGCTTACCACTAATAAAACTCGGTGTAGAATTAACTAAAACTTGTTTACGGAGTAAAAGTTCTTCTAATTGAACTTGATTAATTGCATTTGCTAACGTAACTTGCTCGGTACTACCAACCACGAGCACAACGGGAAAAGCAAATAATTTAGTCCATTTATTTTGCTCTGGCTCATTTAATGCTTGTTGTAAACTATGCCAAATATAATCAGCTATCGCCTGCGAGGGTGCTAAATTATACGCAACGCTTAAAATTTGATCTTGGGATTGTTTGAGTAAATCGCTAATTAATGCCACCATCAAGCGATTATCCGTAACGAATGCAGCCAAATCTTGCTGCGCCTGATTAATCAAAATATTTGAATCTGGATAAACCGCGCTAAACTGGCGCGGATCTTTTAAATTAAGGGACATGAAAATATATCCTTGCAAAGAGCTTTTATTTAACTTACAATTCTGAACTTACACACCTAGCCAATTAATTAAATCAGTGCTTGGCTGGCAATGACTAATAACAAAATAACCTAGTTTAATTTTTTATGTGAGCATTATGCAAAATTTAAACACTTGGTATCAACAACAAACCGCGGCTGGAAATTTAACTTTTGACCAAGCACAACTTGAACTGTTAAATCAACTCGACGTGTTTCTAGATAATTTCGCGAGCCTTAATTTTATCACGCGACTCTGGCGCAAAGACCACAAATTAGGTTATTATATTTATGGTGACGTGGGACGCGGCAAATCAATGATCATGAATAGCATGTATCAATTTACCCAAAGCAGTCGCAAAATTCGTTTACACTTCCATGAATTCATGCATGAAGTTCATCAAAAAATGGCTCAGATGCACAATATCGATGATCCACTTGCCAGCATTGCCAAAGACTATAAACAGCGCTATGACATCATTTACTTAGATGAAATGCATATCAGTGACATTGCCACCGCCATGATTATGAAACGCTTACTAGAAAGCCTTTTTGCCAATCAAATTTACATTGTAACCTCATCTAATTATCATCCAGATAATTTGTGGCCAAATGGACTCATGCGTGAACGCTTCTTGCCAGCCATCGAAGTTATCAAAGATCGCTTAAATATCGTTAGCTTAAATAGTCAACAAGATTACCGTTTAATCAATGATTCCATCAACCAACTTTTCATTATACAACAGCCTGATAGCAGCTCTCAACTAGACGCAATCTTTAACGCAATTAACTTGGATAATCAGAGCAATCATGATGTCACGATTGAAGTTTGCCAGCGCGAATTACCGTGTATTAAACATGGTAGTGATATTATTTGGTTTGACTTTGCCATAATCTGTGGTGACATGCGCAGCCAATTGGACTACTTAGAATTGGTTCAAAAATTTAAATGGTTTATCATTAGTGACATTCCACTATTAACAATTGATAAAAAAGATTTTGCGCGACGTTTTACGTGGTTAATTGACATTCTCTACGACAGCAATAGCAAATTAGCACTCTCCACAACTGTTCCACTTAAAGATATTTATTGTCAAGGTGATTTTGCCAATGAGTTTGAACGCACCATTAGTCGTCTCGAAGAAATGCAAACCCACGAATACCTAGAAAAAACTTGACAGACACTAGATTATATGAGTATAATATCGGTCTTGAAAGCAAAAAAGCTTACTGAAAACGGGGCGTAGCGCAGTCTGGTTAGCGCACTTGATTTGGGATCAAGGGGTCGTGAGTTCGAATCCCACCGCCCCGACC
>JAIETT010000199.1 GCA_019744945.1 Burkholderiales bacterium | reverse complement strand
CGTGGACATTAACGTTAAATTTAAGCACAGAGTTTATAACCAATCCGCCAATTTCGGGGGATGGGCTAAAATACCCATGATTCAATTTTCCTTTTCAAAATTAAATAAAAGACTCAATTAACATTGCAAATAGCATTTTCACGATGACTAACATCCATTTTCGACTTAGTGCTATAAGTAAAAATAATTTAGCACACCTTCTTTAATTGTACTCCATACGTATTCAGGATGGCTATCAATGTAATTTCTAGTCTCACTTTGATATTTAGCGTTAATTATTAAGACGGCAGCGTAAAACAACAGGTAATAAACTGTACAAAACGCAGCTAATGCTTGTATTAATTCATTTTTAGGGGCATCCTCAGAAAATAGCAAAAATGTTATAGAAACAAAACAAACAAATGCAATTTTTGATTCTAGATTTAATCCAACAATGGAGATTGAATATAAAAATACAGCCATGTTCAAAATAATAAAACCAATACATTTCATAAAGCGCACCTACTAAAAAAATAGTTATAAATATGAATAGCGTAAATATCTACCACTCTGTGAATGTACCTTAATTACTTCCCATTTGCCATGTTTTGAATCAATGTCTGTCGAGCTGTACTGTCAAATTCTGACTTTTCCTCATAATCTTTTTGTAGGTAATAATTAACTAAATCATCTGCCCGAGCATAATAATTTTGATTTTTTAATCTTAAATCTAATGCGTCACAAGTTATTGGTTTTTGTGAAAAATTAAATAAAAGTAATAATGGAACACTCCCACCACATATTGACCTTTCAACTAAGTTACAGCCATTAATAAATTTATATGGTGAAATATACCCATTACATTGTCCTTGATCTAAACTTGATTGCTTCACTAAATTCAATGTAATCGGATCTTTTAAAGCCTTATCGTACTCTGCTTTATCCGCACACCCAGCAATTAATGCCGCCACAATAACTAGTAATAATTTATTTTTCATTACCACTCCTTGTGCTCACATCTTGGATAAGCCGAACACCCTAAAAATTCACCTTTCTTTGATTTTCGTATAACCATGGCTGAACCGCACTTCGGACAGCGTTCACCACTAGATTGAGGCTTGGGCTTTGACGGTTTCCATTTACACTTTGGAAATCCACTACATGAAATATACTTACCATATGGCCCTGTTTTCTCAACCAGATCTGATTTACACTCTGGGCATTTCTCCCCTGTTGGATTTGATTCAGATACTGATTTTTCTGGCTTGGGTGGAGTCCATTTACACTTCGGAAAATTGCTGCAACTAATGAATGGTCCAAACTTACCAACTTTTTCAACTAAGTCAGAATCACACTCAGGACATTTACCCCCTGTTAACTTAGCTTCTACTTTCTCTGTGGTTAATACTGGAACACCATCCAGGTCACTAAACTTTGAACTGCACACCTGGCATGCCCAAAACTTGCCATTTTTACCAGTGATACATTTTAATGGAGCCTGGATACTCTTTTTTTCACAGATTGGGCATGCGATACTACCAGCCTTCATTTGAACCTGAATTGGTAATTTATAAAAGCCTGATATTTTATTGAGCTGCGGATCAAACTTATACCAAAATTTGTCGACTGCGTCTTGGGTCCCTGTATTTTGAATTTCATCAAAATATTGCTCATATTCTGCAGTAGTTAATGGACTGGCTAAAAAGGATAACTCATCACGTAAATTTATATCACAAATTGCATTTATTACCGCATGCCCAAGTGCTGTTGCGCTAAGATTTTTACCACTAAGCTTAATAAATTCTCGCTCTTTCAGCGTTTCTAGTATTTTTGCCCTAGTTGCTTCAGTACCTAAACCAGCAGTTTCTTTTAAAATACTTCTGAATTCTTGAATTAGTCTAACTGTTTTTGCTTGATCATACCCCATGCTTTTAACTAGTTCAGGGATTTTATTGTGAATATTTGCCATCGTTTTAATGATGGTACCCTCAGTATATGGTTTAGGTTTTTGAGTTTGTTTTGCAATAAGCTTAGTTTCTGTACACGTTAATACTTGTCCATTAACTAATATTGGTAATAATTGATCATCTTCAGTTGATTCGGCTTCATCATCTGGTTCATCGTTAGAAAATATTGATTTCCAACCATAATCAATAATGGTTTTACCAGTTGATTTAAATTGATAAGGCATTTTCATGCTGTTTTCTTGATTTAAATACTCGCCAACTTCAAAGTAAATATCAACCTGGTCATACTTTAATGGCGGATAAAATTGCGCTAAATATTGTAAACAAATCAGGTGAAATATATTTTCTGCAGCTTCTTTATTTTTGCCTGCTTTAGCGAATACACCTGCTAAATTGGCTAAATTCGCACCAGTTGGTACTATTCCATGATGCGCCGTAACCTTTGAATCATTCCAGGCTTGAGATTTTATTGTTGCTGAAGGCGTTAATTTTGAATATTCTGAAAGCGCAAGCAAGCTAGATATAATACTAGCAGAACCATTAAATTGTGATTCTGGTAGGTACTGACAATCAGTTCTTGGATATGACGTTAGCTTGTTTTCATAAAGAATTTGCGCCACATCAAGAACTATTTGCGCAGAATAACCAAATTTTCTATTTGACACTGACTGTAACTCTGATAGATTAAATAATAACGGTTGACGTGTAGTTTTGCTTTGTTTTGAGTAACTTCCAACCTTGGCTGGTTGATTAACAATGTGTTTAGCTATCTCTTCAAGAGGAGATTTATCGAGTAATCGACCGTCTTCATCGAGTAATTGTTGTATAAAATCTGGCACTATTAACTTGGATTTTATTAATGGCACTTGATTATTAAATCCAGCACTTAACTCATAAAAGTCCTTAGGTTTGAACTTTTTAATTTCATTATCACGGTCCACAATTAACTTTAAAGTAGGCGTTTGCACTCGCCCAACTGATACAACTCCCGAGTAACCTTTCTCCTGGAACTTATTTGTAAACGCCCGAGTGAAGTTCATCCCGATTAACCAATCAGCTCTTTGGCGAGTTTCTGCCGCATATTTCAAGCCTACGAATTTCTCATTCATCTGAATATTTTTAAATGCTGCCTCGATTGATTTTTCATCAACTGCGGCTAACATTATTCTTAAAACAGGCTTATTGTTTTGCAAATAATCTAATAATTCATCAACTAATAGCTGCCCCTCACGGTCTGGATCGCCTGCATTAATTACTTGAGAGCTGTTCTTTAGTAATTGATTAATTGCCCCAACTTGAAACTTGATGCTGTCACTATCCTGAATTTTATTCTTGTAAACTTGTGGCCGCATTGGCAATGGACATTGCCAACTTTTCCAGTCTGAAGTGTATTCTTCTGGGTCAAGCTGTTTTAAAACATGTCCAAATAGCCACGTGACGACATAACCATTTTGACACTCGATGTGCGTTTTTCTTTCAGACGTTACTCCAAAGTGTCCTGCAATAGCGCGTCCAATGCTGGGTTTTTCCGCGATAATTAATTTCATAGTTACTCCTTATTTTAAATGTAAGATAATTATTATTGATTATGGTTATTTATCGTCCTTTTTTATCAACTTAAAATGAATTCTAATAAATGCAATCGCAAATAATGCAATAAAAGCACCTGGAGACATAAGATGGATCCACACATCATTTTTTGAAAGCATGAGCGGCATCAGATGTACGTCTGCTCCAATAATTCCTAATACACACGCAAGTATTAATGAAATATTTAGGATGTTTACATGATTATTAAATTTGTTAATTAATTCTGGATTACGCCTACTTTTAATAGCGTTTTTATTTGGTATTAGCGATATCATAAAATTTGAAAATATTAATATGCCGCAACCTATGTTAAAAAAAATCATGATTTACCTCTCCTTATTTAACTATAAAATCTTTATCTTTATTGATTGGCAGCTCTGTTTGCTCTTGAGTGTAAATTGTATTGCTGCACTTTATAGGCTTACCATTTGCATCAAGCAGAGGTGCTATCGCATCAGCACTTCTAGAGCTTGATGAACTAACGATGTACTGTTGGCTTTCCATACATTGAATATATTTATTAGAGTCAATTCTTTTGATTTGGATATATTGTGATTGATCATGAGTATTTATGATATATAACAATAATACTATCATTACTACAAATCCGACCATTGTTATTTTTTTGTCTAGTGTTGCAAATCCCCAAAATAATATAAATACACTAACGATAATACATACATTTATTATCATAACTAACCTCTCCCATTATTAAGATATTTCAAACCTTTACCTATTAATACAACTTGTATTTAGCATTATCTAATATATCAGTTGTTCTAATATTACTTGTTTTTTATGCTCTTTTTGAATCGCTATTAAATACTAAAGTTAGTCTATCAGTATCGACGTTGCCATGTATAACCATTAAATCACTAAAATTACGCTGTACATTCAGTGATTGAAGCATCTGAAGCTTATCCACATCCAAACGTTCTGACAGTTCAATTAAATTTTCATGTCTCAGTAATAATTTCCAAGTTGAATTTGTATACATTGAATCCATCGCTTCATTTCTTGAGTAATCATCTATAGATTGTGTCACACTGATGAATGATCCATTAGTTAAACGAGCTAACCTGAAAGAGTCTTGAATAAACTGGCTAGAAATATTACTGGCTCCAAATAAACTATATAATTCCTCAATAATACAAATATTGTATTTTCTTGGCTCAAATCCCATTACTTCGTTCACAATAAAGATCAGGGTGCAAAGCACAATATCACGTAATTGTGGTGAGTTGCCAAGACCTTCTAATTCGAAAACATTTAGTTGGTTCTTAATTATTTGGGTATCGTCACCTTCAAAAAAAGCAGAATATTCTCCAGTTGAGGTGAATGGTTGTAACCACTCTACCATTTTGCTAGCTTGCGATATATTATCTGAACTTAATAAATATTCAACAACGGTGGTAATCGTGGCTTTTCTTTGTTGTTTAGCGCTCTTTATTACTGCCATTTCTAACATCTGAATATCATGTTGATCTAGTTTTTTACGTCCTATCATTAATACTAGAATTTCTGTTATCGCAAAAATCTCATGAGAAAACAAATCCTCAAACTCCATTAGTGACATATATTCTTCATTGTGCGTCCAATTAATAAACGCAAATGGGTTTATACAAACTGGTGCGAGAAGATTGAATTCAACATGATTTCCACTTAGCTCATCACATAAATTTTTATAACAACACCCCTCTTCTATAATAAAAGCTTTTCCTACTGGTTCTAATTGATTTCTAATTAAATACTCGACTAAAGTCGTTTTACCAATCCCAGATTTACTAGCTAATACAGCATTGTAATCACCACAAGTATTACAAAATAAGTTTAAATCAATTTTGACGTTGTGTTTATTAATGATATGCATTTGATGTTTCCTGATTAAAAGTTTAATTTAAAGTAATTTTTAATTCTTTATGTATGATTTACAAAACACCTGATTTATGCAAGGCTGAAAGAATTGCCAAAACCACAATTAAAATAGGTGAAAATAATAATATAGTAAATATCATGCTGTGTTTTAATCGCTGCTCATACAGTAATTTTTCGTTTTCTAGCCAATCTAGTAAACCCTTTTGAAATAATACACGTTCGAAAGCTTTATACGATAATACACCAAAAATTAATATTAAAAACCCAACCAGATTCAAGGTGTTATTTTCAAAAAGATTAAATATACAAAACACACCAACCCATAAAAATAAAATCATCTTAGCCTTTTTGTAGTGTAAGTTTGCTAATTTGGGATTATTATCATACTTAGATAAATCCACTATTTTACTTAAGACAGCATCCACAAACTTCTGTGTTAACCTAGCTTCTAAATTCATTTATCGTTCCTCCAAAATATATTTATCTGTGTATTATTTTTTCTTCAAGTTTGATTTGAATAAACTTGATTAAATTATTTGTAGCGTCAACATCTAAGCCTCGAAAATAATCGGTTTTAAAAAGCCAATTACAATTTGCGTTAAATAACTCATTTCTACAATCATCATCAATTGCGATAAACTTCTGGATCGAGTGTTGTCTTACATACGCTAAAATCTCCAACTCACGCAGGAACATTACACCGGTAATGATTGGCGTTTTGCCCATTATGCGATTAGCATATTCGCCAAAAATCTCTTGATAATCTTGCAGCTTCATTGAGTGGCGCCAATCGCTGGATATAACAATTTTGATATTAGGAAACAAATTTAATACTTGATTAAAGTTGGATAATAACTCAAAATTGCCTATCATTTTCCGATGCAAAACGCCATCAAAATCTAAGAAAATGGTTAAATTTTCGGCAGACGTTGTTTTCATTGTGGTGCTTTCAAATGGTTTAATTTAATAGTTAATCTAGTAATTTCTGCAATATTTCGATTTGGAATTTTATTTATAAATGATGGTTTTATTTTACTTATAGCCGTTAAATTATTAATTTCTCGCTCAAAATATTTAATTTCAGCATTTATTTCTGCTCTATGTTTATTCATCATTAAAAATCATTGTCTTTCTTGATAGTTCTGGGTGAGTCATTTTTTTTAAAATAGTTGGCTTAATTTGTTCCGCAACTGTAATGGTTGGGATTTTAATGCCTTTTAATATTGGCAATTTTTCTGGCATGCCATAAAAATCTCCAGCAATTGTTGTTTTAAAAAACTTATCAGATTTAAGTCTAATATTTATCTCTTTAGCCATAAATATTCTCAAATTAACATAATTAGTTCTAACTTTACCGAATGCAATTAGTTTGGTCAAACTTCTATAAAGTTGATTGAGGCGGTAGGTATCATTCAACTTTAGATATTGAAGAAAGTCACGTTTAATCTCATCAATATAAGTTTTTTGTAATCCATAACTCCATTGTCCGACAACGGCAGGAACGTTAATATTTTGATCTTTTAGTTCATAACTTTGTTTATTGCATCGAATCAACATATATTGATTCAGTGTAAATCGTTGATGTCCTAAAGTTGCATCTTTAGGTTTAAGGGTCTTAAAAAAATTATGATTTTTTGAACCATTGATTCCCTCTCTGGCCAAAAGCACAAAGTGAATCATATCTCCGCCGTGGTAAAACATTATAAGTTGAACGCTAACTTTATTTTCTTGTTGTCTGTGCCATCTGTCATCAGAAGATTCACACACATGATAATCTTCATCCAATCGACCTAAAACATCCTTAAGCTTTGTATATTCAAATTTATTTTCAAAATAATACTTATAACCAATTTGTATTTGTCTTTGTACTTCTTTCATAAAACCAGTTAAAGTGGTTATAAAATATAAATTTTCTAAATTAGCTTTATGTGAATATTTACTCATGTATTTAACTCCATTAATTAATACATAAGTTTAAAGGAATTAAAAAACAAAAATACCAACGAAAACGCGTATTTTTCATTTTTTTTAAATTATTTTGCAATTTTAGGATTGCAAAATAATACTCTTAATAGATCAAATTGCAAAAAACACTGTTTTTTGATCAATTTGAGGTAAATACCTTATTTTTATGAATTTTTTGCTTAGTCGCTGAATTTTGCAAAGCAAAATGGCGACGCTGCATATATAAGGTTCCTATGCTGGGCGTAAGCCCACAAACTCAAAATTATTTTTTCACAAAGACCGGCTTAGGTTTTGTGATAAAATAATCTTTGATTACTTTGAAGCTGCAACTAAAGTTGCGGCGATTCCTATAAACTGATTGCCAATCAGTAATTAATTTTGTAAAAGCAAAATTGGGCCGACTAACCCAACTAGCTGCGAAGCCATTTATTCAAATTTTAATTTGTTTTTGATGTCCGCAGCTAGAAAGGAAAACTAGCGGACTCAATAATTCATTTCTGGTTACCAACCAGAATTTATAAAACTTAATGACTCAAACTGGCAACTAGATGGAACCGCCAATTCTATTTAGTTGCAACATTCACCAGACAACACAGATCACCAATCTGTTGTTGTTCTTCAAGCCGAAGCGCAGTACCGCGAAGAGTGGTTCACTGCGCTACGAGTGGGGCTAGGGGTTCATCCCCCTATCTATCCACATCCCAAAAGATACTATGCACCCTGGGGTGCAGGTTGGATGACCGTGAGCCGGCAGGTAGATAAGACATTTTGTCGAAACTACTGGTTACACAAGAGTTATGTTATGTGCCAATGGTACCTATGACGTTCAATAACTGATGTAACTTAATCGTGAAAGTAAAGGGCGCGAGCCACGACTGAAGCGATGAGCCTGTTATGATTAAAGTGGTGACAAAGGACAACTATGTGGGGAAACCCTAAAAGACGTTCTGTGAGCTGGCAAGCTCACTAATCCACCTAGTAATGTAGGGAAACCTATGTGACTGAGCCACACATTCAAGGCTGCTGAGGCGCTTCCGAAAGGGCGCAGGGTCATGAGATGGTCGAAAGGCTGTTGGATTGACTGGTACCAGCAAAAAACCGCGCAGAGTCGCGGAATAATGTTGGATCGCTGGACATAGTTTAAGAATGTACATGGACCCACCTGGGGTTCTATCGTGGGAAGATGCGGATGTGTCCGTGCCGATAAGGCGAGACTTGATACGATTACTAAGCTGATATGGGGGTAACTTTCCAGGAACCTTATAACCCACATATCTGCACCTTGACAAAAAATCAGGTGCAAAGTGAAATAATCGCAAGACGGCAAACAGTGCATTAAAAAGAAATCATAACTATGCGGGGAAGCTCTAAAGATTTGAGTAATGCGAAGTGGTAGGATTGCTGTAGAGCAATTCGTTAATCGCGTGAAACGTAACGTCGCAAGAAGTTACACTGATCTATGAGTGGGAGACTCGATGAGTAGGTTCTGATACGGCAGACTTTTTTTTCTTGGGTGGTACCAAGAATTAGGTCGGAAACAGATAGCAATGTGGTGGCACCAAGCCATGTTGTGAACGAAAGTTGGGGGTGGAACTGTTATTGTCTAAGTCTATTTAGCCATTTTGGCTTTTGAAATTTAGCAAAAAACAGGAATGAGAATCATGGGTGACCGTGATTTGGGGAATGGTTTTTGAGTCATTAAGTTGGCAGTTGTTTAGTCGCAGCTGTTTCACTTTCAAAAAAATCTCCGTCAATTATAGTTTGTACGGATCCAGGAAATATTAAATTCCAATCAAAAATTAGAAATATTTTTTGAAAAGCTTGTTTTCTTAAATGAAGATGAGAATGGGATAATAGTATCTTTTGGATTTAGTGCAGCTAATCTTTTTTGTACTCACTCGGAATGCTTTGTGTTCCCGTGGTGGGTACTCGATGCGTTCCTTTTTCTAGGAATCTTCATGAACAAAAATTTTAGTACGCGCGCAACAGGTAAATTCTCTAATTTCGATAACGCTGTTCCCTGGCCATTCTATTTATTTAGGATGCGTTGAGTTTTCGGTCGAAAGAGTAAAGTTTGATTACACAAATTTTACTTGAGCAACTTTCCAATCATTTGAGGATGTTTATTCAATGCACAATTGGGTACTTGTCTAAATGAACATAAAATCGTTAAGCCACTCTGGCGCTAATAGATTTGACTTAAGCTTTTTAATTGAAGCTACTTAACTTAATCGGTTCAATACATTTGTTGTGTTGAAATCTAATAACTGAGAATGCGGAAATAAAAATGCATTCGTAGTAAAAACTAAATCTCCATCGGACTTTGTGCCATGGCAACTAAATCCATTTAGTTGGATTGTAAAACTTAAGCAATGATTAATTTATTGCTATTAACTGTAGATGAAAGGATCTACATTAAACACCATCGTGTGCCAGTCTTTTTAGACTGGCCACTTTCATTTTAGAGTAAATCAAATAGCTATACTGTCCTCACCTAGCTCACAAAAAATAAAAGGGTTACGCCCCTTTGTGTTTTTGGAGCCGTCTATTCTTTATCAATCAGACAACTTAGTTTTACATCAATATGAGCGGCGCGAATTACTTGGGCTTCTGCCCCATTGGTTTTTTAGGTTTTCTTTAAAATGAAACCTAAAAAGCGGTTATCAGTGCGCTCATTGGGTTTAATCAAACACAAAATTAGCGCCAAGGATATTGAGCTAACTTCTTTTGATTTAATTCAGGTACAATTTCATAACCTGAATTAAATCATCACGTAAAATAGCTGGTAAATTTGAAGCGCGTGAAAATGATTGTTGCCATGGTACAGCACCATGGCTCAAGCATTAGTGATACAAATTTATTTACTAAATTTATGCGCACGGTAGTAAGTCTTAAATTTTGTCAAAAGCTAAATTTTACGGATCAGCAAAGCTCAATCGTTGGTGGTTAAATTTTGTCCTACTTCGCATGGGCGGGTCGGGAAAAATGAGCGTACGACAATTAAACCGATACTGGCTTTTAAAAATGAACTACGTGCCGCCGAGAATTCGGCGGCTTTTTACAAAACTACAATATAACAATTTTATGTTCACTAAAATACTCAGCAATTAGTTTTACTTCCTTATTGTGAATAATCTCAATGTATTTATAAAATGTTTCATTGTTGGTAATTCTGAATGAAGTGCTGCCATAGCTAAACATACAATCACCATAATTTGCTATGTCGTTGATGATTTCATTATTTAGACCTGTTACTGCTGGCAAATAACGATTTAACTGTTCCCATGTTCCGTTAATTATTTCTTTGTCGTTAATCACTAGATACAAGCTTTCATTATTGCGTCTAGCTCTCTTAATAAAATTAATTTCCATTGCAAATACTCCTTAAAAAGCCGCCATTATTGGCGGCTGGTTGTTAAATTTCGCCAATTCGTTTTTGTAGTTTTTCGATGATTTCCCATGTGTCATTGTGCAGCTTCGATAATTTGATTTTCATATTGTTAGCTTCACTCTCAAGCTGCTCAATGGCTATAAAATTATCATGTAAAACTTGTATTAAATTAATGTCTGTAAAAATTTCATCATTAGCTAATGCTTCACTTTTTACGATGCTTTGATAGTTTTCTAAAGTTGAATTGTCAAACTGGCAACGTTCTAAATAATCAAGCGTTTTAGCTTTGTCTGTGGTTTCACAAGTTGGCACAAAACGATTATATGCCTTAACCCATTTAAGCTTTAGTTCACCAATTACACGATGTGGATTTTTAATCCAAAATTCATTGATTTGCTCGCTGGCTTCGCCTTGCGTCAAAGTTGTTGTTTTAACGATGTCATGTATTTTATTGCCTGTTTTACGCAGCAATACAATATCAACGGTTACGGTTGCTTGTTCAAATAAATTTTCAGGTAGACGAATAACATCAATAATCACGCTCTCGCCGTCTATAATGTGCCGTGTGTTACTACGTGGTATGTCCATATAGAAAGATGGCATAACGAACGCTAAAATGCCGTTATCGCTCAATAAGCGCATACACTTAGCAATAAAATAATGATGAATCGTGCAGCCGTTTAAATCTTGCATAAATTTATCAGTCATTTTTTCAGCTGAATATGGCGGATTACCAATTATCAAATCAAATTTTTCAGCTTTAAAATCAATATGTTGTAAACCGTCATTAATGATTTTAACTTCTGGATAAATACAACTAACTAGCTTGCTGGTTATAATGTCGTATTCAATGCCTGTAATTTGGCTGTTTGCCTTGATAGTTTCTGGCATATGCTCAAAAAATGCACCATTCCCACATGACGGCTCTAAAATATTTCCGCCTGTAAATCCGCAAACTTGCTCAATGTAGCGGTAAATGAATTTGATGACTTCCTTAGGCGTATAATATGCGCTGCTTGATGATAAGCGCAGATTTTCCAGAACCTCTTTTTCTTTGCTCGCTCCAAAATTAGCCCTAATCGCACGCATAATTTGCCCGTAAAGCTGTTTATCCCAAAAACAGCGCCCTAAACCGCCAAAACCTTTATATTGCTTTAAAACATCAGCGCTTGACTTTGGTTTGGCTAACTCTTCGAGCACTCGCACATTTGCGATAAATTGCTCAATTTTATGTAGTGGTAGCGTTTGATTTTTCTGGTTATTGTTTTGTTCCATGATTAAGTACCTTATGAAAAAAGGCTGGTATTAACCAGCCTTAAATTAATGATGTTTTAGTTATTAAAATTTATCATTTAATAGCTGGTTGAAATAACCAGCTTTATAATTAACTATGAAAATCTACTAAAACCAGATGAGTAACGTTTTCGCCATCATCGTTTAAATCTGTTAGCCCAATTTCTGCCCATTCCTTTTTAAATTTATTTTGTTTAATTAAATCAGTTACTAAATAATTCCCTGTTAATGCCTTAGCTTTAAAAAATATTCGCCACGGTAAATGGCTTTTTAAGGTTTTATCATTAACTTGATTGATTAACCCAATAAGTTCTTGTTTAATTTCATCAAGATGTTTAACTTCGGCATTTAAACAGTCAAGAACTTTATTTATAAAATGTTCTGGCTTACAACCTAGTATTGAATCAATACTAAAATGACTACTTTCTAAAGTATTATGATAATCTTCTGGATTGGTTAAGTTAAATGCTCCCACTACCCGATAATAATCAACTACTTCATTATCAATATTAATACCGTTATCAACTTGGCTTATTGCGTCCTTGCAACTTTTAGCTTGAACCTTAACAAAATGAATATTGTGCATAGTGTGCTCCTTACTTAAAATAAATATTACAATTTTCTTGATTTTCAATAAATGCCATTAGCAATTGCCATGATTGGGTAATATGTTCACCTGAATTTATTTGGTCTTCAAACTGACTAGCAAAAACTGAGCCATTAATGCTGTAACAATCCAAGCTATAACACTCTGTTCCTTGTATATATCCAAGTCTTTCAAGGTCTTCAAGTTGTTCGACTATAAAGCCACTTTTGTTATAGTCTGGGATATAATCAAGTGCCAAATTTGATTTGATTAAAAAATTATTCCAGTCTTCCTTGTTTGTTACAATCTCATTAATAACGTTAAATTTTCTATAAAATTCTGCAACATTACATTTTTGTTGTTTAATGTTGTTACCAAAAATAATTAAAACCTCATTCATGATTTATCCCTTTTTAAAGTTTGTTTAAGTTGTTCTTTCACAAGCCCTTAACCAGTTCACGGTAAAATTAGTGGTTCGCCACGTCCGCCGTAAGTAGTCAGCTATTAATCTGCTTGTTAATCGAAAATCCAATTTGTAAAAGAACTTTGCGGGTCTGTGTATTTCCCACCCCCATACCCATATAGCGGCACAACAAGCATCCCCCCTTGTCCATTAAAATTTATTTCATCATTTATTTGCGCGCAAAAAAATGTGACAAAAAATTTTTGGATTAGAAAACCTAGCAATG
Source organism: Burkholderiales bacterium (assembly GCA_019744945.1). Lineage (GTDB taxonomy): Bacteria > Pseudomonadota > Gammaproteobacteria > Burkholderiales > UBA11063 > Aquella. The sequence continues at coordinate 19,198 of JAIETT010000199.1, read as the reverse complement.
AGTTACACTTTAAAAGAATGAAGCAATCAGGCACAATTTTCATTGCCTGAATGCTGAATGTTCCTGGCTTGATTAGTGAGTTAAATTATGCGCATTTTGCGAGCGTGAAGTGAAATAACCCCAGCACAATTAATTGGCAGGGGTTATTGAATAGCGAATAAAAAGCAAGCATAATTTATGGACTGTGCTGGAAAGCGCAGACCAAACACTTCAAGGCAGGTAAGCTGTCCTGTAGCTCATTGCGTAGATTTTCTTAGGGGGTGCGTTGTGCAAGCATTATGGGTTTGGGGGTGGGTAAAAGTGGCGCAGCTCGATCTAAACCACCTCGATGGTGGCGCAAGATCGGTATTTGTATAGCGAAGCGATTTAGATAACAAAAAAACCAGCAAATGCTGGCTTTTTGTTAATAGTTATGCACGTTTATGTTTTTCCGTTATAATTATCTCTCTCTCTATAAACCAGTTCATTTTTAACTCATTAAAAATTAATGCTGCCGACTATGACACCTTGGTTCTCAGAGACTGTAAAACCGGACTCATTCAATAAATCAGTAATCTCTTGCTGCTCATCAGATTCGTGAGCGTTATTTGGAACATTAAAGCTAATTTGATCAATCCGTTTTGATTTGCAAACATTAATAAATTGTTTTATGTTGTTTATATTGTTCTCTTCACAAATATTGAACTCATTAATTACCACACGGTTTTGACCTAAGTCAAAAACCCCATTTATGATTAAATTACCCGCATTATCAAAACTTTGAATTTGATTGTCTTGGTTAAAAATTGTTTGATCTAACATTTGATGCTCCTTGTACTTATTTGTTAAAACGTATTGTGCCGGGCGTAATTTTTTTTGGATCTGTTGCTGTTGCTGGTTCAGTTACATTATCCTGAACTTCAACGTCAGCAGTGTGTTTAACTGGTTCAATAGGGCTTGTTTTCAGTTCACTACTTAAGTCAAAGCCCATTAACTGAGCTAAGACCTTATTTCGTAGGTTTGTATCAGCCAAGACGCATTCTACACACAGATTTACAAATTTTGATTTGGTTCCTCGTGGTAGCTTATTAATTGCTTCTGCCATTACATCGCTTGGAAAAATTTGCATTTTATTATTATTGCTCATACGCATTAACTCCACGAACGTCACTATACTCGTATGGTTTTTGCACAAAGGTCATGCTGTCATCAAGTACGGCATCTTCTAGATAATACGCGCCACCACCAGCAAAAATATTTTTGGTTGCTTTGCGTAAGTAATCTTTAACATCAGGTAAGCTATAAAAAAATGTATCAAAATAATTAATTTTAATATCTTGGATTTCTTCAACTAGTGAAATAGTCTTACCTGATATAGTAATTTGCTTATCCAAGAATATTTGCTTAACTTCTTGTTCATTAAAATGAATTTTAAACTTATGCTCTAAGCTTTGGCGAAGTGCCTTAACCATTTCATTTAAACCATTTGGATTTGCCGTTGAATAAACTACTTGTCCACCAGAAATGGCACAAAAATCAATCGTATTAAATCCAATGTTTGTAATGGTATAGATTCCATTTACATCTGCACCAGTACTTGATAAATAATCGATAAAACTAGCAAAACCTTGTGCAATTACATCAACCTCGCAGTTGATCACGTTATTGTTAACGTTAATTGTTGACATTGCCTTGGCAAACTCGTCTTTGTGCTCATAATTCATAATTGACAGACACGTTTTAATTTTGATAGGTTTTTTAATATCAAGACCAGCATCAATAATTGCCTTGTACGTAATTAATGGTGCAAATTTTTCTATAAAAGAATAATCTCTAGTTGAGAGTGCACCCATTTCAGCAATAGTATTTCCGACATACCACTTTGAACCATTAAATAAATACTCATTCGTGTTTAATGAAATATCCCCACCCTTGACATCAAATTTTAAAGCATTAGCATCTGCACGTTTGATTGAAGTTGAGAATTTACCAAATTTGTCACCTGTCCACCATTTACAATCTCCGAATCCTGGGTCAATACAAATTACTTGGCAATCATTTTCTTGTTCATTTTTTGTAATCATAATAAAATCCTTTAAATGTTTAAAAGTGTATTAAGCTGTAAGAAACCATTATAGCACACTATTAAACATGTGTCAACAAATGTATTGGAGTGTTTTAAAATATTTTAAGATGTATTTAAACATCTTTATGCGTCAGCGCTCATAATTATGCAATATATTAAAATTAATTAATTTAAATCAACCCATTACTTAAATTTATCATCGAAAACTTTTAGTGAGTAGTATGGTATTGTAAATAGTTATAACCAGCTAAACATGTATTAAAACATATTAAAACCGCACACCTGCAATGTTTAAATCTAGTGCAAGCTGTAATAAAACATCTTTGAGTGTTTAAAGCTGTGGTTTGCCGCCTGATAATGGATAGATGCGTAAAATTCTACTTTGTGGAGAATAATTTACAGTAAATTTAAAAATACGCGTTTTCGTTGGTAAATTACTTTGTGTGCCTCTGTATAATTCAGAAACAATATTTAGAGGTATTTATATTGAAAACTTATACTATTTTAATTCCATGTTACAACGAAGCACCAACAATTGGTGTTGTTCTTGAAAATCTTACACGAGCATACCCACATATTGAAATAATTGTGGTTGATAATAATTCTAATGACGGATCTGCTGAAATAATAAAAAATTTCCCTGTTACCTACCTTAAGGAAAAATTACGCGGCAAAGGTTATGCTATAAAACGCGGATTAGGTAGCATTTTAACCGACTCAGTAATCCTGCATGATGCAGATAATGAATATGATACACTGAGCATAAAAACATTGACAGATTCTGCGGTAAATCAGCCAGGAATGATTCTCGGTGTAAGACCTCGCTCCAATCTTCTATTCAGCTCCAAGCTGGCCAATGCGGTCATTAAATTAATGCTTCATTTAAAGTATAAACAAAAAATCAATGATTGCTTAACTGGAATGCGAATTGTTCCGCTAGCAATATTAAAACAATGCTCATCTCTTGGATTTGAACTTGAAACAGAAATCAATAAATTATGCTTAAAAGCTCAGGTACCTATAATTGAAGTACCAATCAGCTATACCTCGCGAATAATTGGTAAAAAAATAAAGTTTTGGGATATGTTTAAATTAGTCAGAATGGCGGCAATATAATGAAAGCAGAAAATTATGGTATTTTAGTTCTTTATGTTGCCATGGTGTTTATTATATTTGGTCTGAATTTGCCATTGCCGCAAGATGATCTTATGCGTGATATTGTTGCAGGCTCATATAACTATGATTATGCAAATTTATATGTTTATGCGCCATTAATGGCCAAATACAATCAGTATATATTATTTGACATGATTCTACACCATCTAAGTCTACTCACTAACCGTGTAATTACGGCTCATATTATTCAATTAATTTGTATGCTTTTTTTTATAACGCCATGCCTTATCATCTTGAATAAATTGATTAAACCATCTGTTGATAAGCCATTGTGGATTGCTATTTTACTAATGCTACTATTAAATAATTTTACAACCCTGAGATTTGTTCTTGGCCGCCCAGAGATGTTTTTTAGTTGCTGGGTGCTTTGGGGGATAGTTACTAAGGATACTTATATTGCTAAAGCATGCTGGTTTTTAATTGGTTTAGTGTTAATTCCATTTTATTGGTTGGCTTTTTTCTATGTTCCTGCTGTATTTTTTGCGTTCAATCATAGAAGTACTAAACTAAGCTTTACTATTTTGTATATTGTACTAACCGCCGTATTTTGGCAATGGTACTCACATGGTCAATGGCTAGCTAGTGTATTGGACCTTAAAAAAATGTATTTAAATCGATTAGCCATAGTCGGTGAAAATAAAACTATCCTAATCGTATTACTCTCGCCAATAACCAGCATGGGTTTTATCTTTTATGTTTATTTACACAGAGATAAGCTAAATCAATTATTGAAAGAGCTTAAATGTTTCAGAATGAATCATATTTCAGTGGATCTACAAAATAACTTACGAACCGTGTTTAATTGGATTTTCTCTAATTCATTAACCACCGTGTTTACATTACTATTAGTATTTTTCTGCTCAATCAATATGATCCGATACGCAGCTATAATCAGCGCATTATTTGTCTTTATCCTGGCGATTGAAATAAATCGTCATGATATTAAAATCCCTCAGTTATTGCGCTATGCAGTGCTTTGTTTGGCAATTTATTTGCCAATGGCTGTCGATAACTACCGGATGATTCCTAAATTTACGTTACCGGTTAAGTCAATTGTTCTTGGTACCAGTCAATCAAACTACTATGTGCCATTTTACAGTCCAAACATCAAAATTGCGCCGGCGATGGAAATTGGAGCAAATGTTCAGGATATTCAGATAATGATGAAGAGTATTGATATTGATGGCAGTGTTTCATGCACATTGTTAAAAAAATATCATTTTGATTATTTAGTAGAGAGGAACCTAACCCAGATTCCGAGTTGTCTAAAGATTTATCAAATTCAGAAAGGTTGGCGAGCATGGCGTGTAATTAATTAAATTAAAGAACAGGAGGTTCGAGTGATTTACCATTGAAATCACTCTTAAATGGCAGGATAGAAAAAAATTGTTAATCAACAGCAACCGTGCCATAAATAGTTTTATTTAACCCATACTGACACCATTGAACTCCATAGGTTCCCCATTTGGTTACCGAATCAGCCGCACCAGAGCTCCATTTTGACGCTGCAAACGTAACTACTTGAGTAAACCCATCAATAGGATAGCATGCACGATATATCTTGGTTTGTGGAGATTCGCCAAGGTAAATATAAAATGCCCATGCACCCAATAAGCCACAAAATATAAATGCTTTAACCATAGAAAGAGACCTTATGTTAAAAAAATTAAATGAAATTCAAATTGGTGGTAATAAAGATACAATTTGTATCACGTTAGTTTTATTACCTATAATAATGATTACACCACTATTCTACAGTACAAAAATTCATATTTTTACGACGTTTTTGTCTTTTATTGGTATGATTGGCATATCGTATCGTTTGCTCGATGAATATCGACGAGCTCATAAATTGGAAACCAGCACTAAGTTCAAATCAAGCCCACCACCAGTTAATGTTGATATTTATAAAAGCTATGAAATTGGCTATACATCGGACACAGCTGTTTCGATTAGACTTTACTTTGAGATAATGACTAGGCATATCATGATAATTGGACAATCTGGTACTGGTAAAAGCGTATTGGTTAGAAATATATTGTTCCAGCATGCCCTACAAGGAGGTGGTTTAATGCACATTGATGGTAAAAATGACCAAGGGGATTTTTTAAAGTTTTACAGCTTGATGTGTAGCATTGGTCGCGGTGATGATGTTTTAGTCGTAAACATCGACTTCCCAGAGCTTTCAAACACCTACAATCCTATATTGTATGGCGATCCTGATGAGGTGGCTACACGGATTATTTCCTTAATTCCATCTTCAGAAAACAATCCAGGCTCGGACCATTATAGAACTGAAGCAACAGTTGCCTTAACTATCTTTGTTGGCGCTTTGCAACAAGCTGGTTTAGCTTATTCAATGATAGATTTGGCGCTTTTATTAATGTCAGATAAGGCGCTAATGGAGTTAGACGAAAGACTATCGGCTATTGATGAGTACCATGAGGCGGCAATTAATTTTAAAACCTTGCTAAGTAAGTTTATTAAAAAAGGTCGTATCGACGGTCAAGCGTTAAAAGATATGTTCGGTGGTGTTGGTGGGCGTATTTTTATGCTGGGAACAAATAAGTTTGGTGAGATTACAAATAACTATAATCCAGATATTAAGTTATTTGATGTAATAACTCAAAATAAAATCCTGTGGGTCATGCTGCCAACGCTTGGTAAAACTGAAGCGGCCAATGCATTCGGTAAAATATTGGTTTCAGATCTAAGGACTGCTGTATCTTGGGTATTAAAACTCCCTGAAAGTAAGAAGCCTAGTCCATTATTCCTCGCTTCAATGGATGAGGCTGGATCGTATGTTAATGATTCCTGGGGTAGATTATTTGAACAAGCTCGCTCGGCTAGAATTGTGATGATGCCAGCCGTTCAAACTGATGCAAATTACAAGAAAATTAGTCCTGAACTACTTTCAATTGTCGAGGGTAATTCCTGGAGTAAAATTTACCTTAAAGTTGGAGACTTAGATACCGCTGAACGTATTGTTAAAAACATTGGAACAACCAAATCAATAAAATACACGCTTACCAACACTGAGAGCAATAGCCAAAGCAAGCAAAATTTGCAAGTTGCTCCAAACGCTACCGCTGGCGATGGTACTGGGCAATCATATGGTCATCAAGAATCAGATGTAGATATCATCACTGCACCACAAATTGAAGCTCTTGGCATTGGTGAATGCATTTTGACCGTTGGAGGTAGAGAAATTTATCACCTTCAAATGCCGATGGTAAATTCGGAACACAACCATCCATTTCAAGTGAATAGATTAGGCGTTGATATTCCTGAAAAAGGGCTAAGTCTCAAATTAAATTATAAAAAATATATTGATGTGGTTAAATTACAGAGAGAACTAAGTGAAGAAGATAGCAAATATGAAAACTTGGATCGTCCAATAAAAAAATAGCTTTTGTCATCCTGCCATGAAAACCCAAAAAACTTACTATTATTTCATTCAAATGATTGTTAATTAATGGAAATAAGCGGTTAGCTGCAATGTGGGTAAACCGGTGGTTAACTCAACGAGTTATCCACGGGAATTATCCAACAATCAGCTAATGGTTTATTCCATGTTGGACAAAGTCCAAATTCACACGAATGAATGAAAGCCCTAATTTACTGCGTCGGTTGCTTTAATTATTTGAATACTCTGCGAACTAGTTAGTATTGGGTGCTTATTTTGCGCTAGATAACTATTTAGCTTTTGAATTAATAGATCAGAGCTAATTTTTTCATTAACTCTCGAGTTTCTGATTAAATTGAAACTTCTCCATGTGGGAATATGAGTAATTTCATCAATATACATGGCTAGTTGAGTTTCTTGGTTTTGCAAAGATTGCTGATGTTTGATCTGTGCTGGATTTATCCTTGTGGCTACATTTGCGATGGCTTGCTGATTAGATGGTTGATTATTCACTATCATAGCTGTATCAGCCCAAGAAACTGCGCTACTGATGGTTAAAATCATAATTAATACTTTATTCACTTTTAAAATACCTCTTTGCACGAATTCCATTGATACTGTTATTAGCAGCTATGACTAATGCAGGATTTTTACTATTAAATCGCACATAATCTAACATACCAGCAATAGATATTTCTCCATAAACTTTAACGTAATCACCAGGTGAATTACAACCATCTTTAATCGGGTTAGCAGCAGACTTAGACACCACTAATGCAGGAATTACTGTAATGTCATATTTTTCATATGCTGGCGGATCGATAAGTATTGTTAACTCAGGAAATTGCTCTCGAATTACTTTGATATAGGTTCCTGTTTCTTTAAATGAGTTATTAATAAAACCACGTAACACAATAGGAATATTATATTTTACAGCTTGCTTTGCGTACATTAAAACAGTGTCTTTGTCTAATGTAGTAAAACTTAAAAATAAAGCTATATTGCTATTTTCTGGAACTTCACTTATCGCTTTCTGTGACTGATTAATAAGTTGGTCAAGTTGTAATTTGTTTGGTATTAATGTTGCTAAATCAATACTTGGCATATTACCCGGAATAACTTTGAGATTGCTGATTTTTATTTTATTCCCTTGTTGAATTGACTCAACATTGCTCTGCGCAAAAAATGATTTATTGCTTACTTGAGTCGTTTGGTAATTAGTATCAATCAAGTTAATCTGACTTTCGTTTTTAGCCTGAATATTCGATAAGTTTACGTTAGCCGCAAATGAATTTATTGCTGTTGCAAGCGTCAAACACGTAAATATTTTACTATAAGCCTTATTCATCATCACCTCCAGTAACTTTACGAAAGTTAAGCATTTTTTTTGACAATGGCGTTGCTATTACGGTCATATGTAAAACCCCTAATCCTAAAAATAACCATAGCGTAGTTGAATTTTTTAATGATCCAATAAATGCCTTAATATCAATACCATTTTGAGTGTGTGTTATAAGATTTAATTCCGATAAAACAAGCGTAATTGGTAGCCACAATAGTAGAATCAAATTTAAAAAATTATAAACGTCTAAATATTTAATCTCTTGTTCTGATGGTAACTCTTTATTCGCAATACTTCTATCTAGTATTGCAAAAATATATGATCTAAAACCAAGTCCGGTACATAGAAAAATTATTCCCGTATATTGACAAAATTGAACAAAGCTGTTAAACATTGATTTCTCCTTTTAAGACCTAAAACATGAATATTACATAGGAATGGTTATACCGCTACAGCAATCACGACGTTGATATATATGGAAACTAAAATCTTCACCCATGGTTGGAAATGAATGCGCCGCGCTCCATCCTGTAGTTGTTCGCCCAAATGGTGAGCAACATTTGCCTCCTGATAACGGATCAACAAATCCAATCGGGTAAATCATGCTGTATTTGTACTCTGTTTTATTCATTAATGGTTGAGGTACAAAAGCCGCAAACATTGCTAATGGACCTGCTGTTGAAAATTCAATTAGTTGACGATGATTTTTATGTAATAGGCGCTCCATAGTTAGAACACTATCATTAATTGAGGTGTCCCCTGGTAAATTACCATCTAATGGGTACATTGAACCCTGGCATCCTGCACTCCAGTACGCTAATCCACTCGCAACATTCCAAGCTCCAGGTAAATTAGCTACACAATCCAAAGCCGAGGTGACTGCTGTTGCTGGATTTGCATATAAAATTGCATCAGGATTTAGGAAAAAAGTTAATGAGTCATTATTCCATAATGGATCTAACTCAGTCAAGTAACCGACATCAAATCCAGCTACTTGCGTGCAAGACATGTCAATTGGAACCTCAAGTAAAAACAGCAATGGATCTATATAGGTGTGGGCCTGATAGAATTGCTTTACCTTGATTTTTTCATCCTGCGTGGCGGTACCAGCCCGTTTATATAAATTAGCTAGGCCTGCGCTCATATTTACGCCACCAAGCCCGACCATGCAATATGGTGTTCTAGTTACGTCAACAATTCGATTTGGGTCATAAAAGTCCATACCAATTCCTATTTTAAATCCAATTGGTGTCATCCCCGCACAAACTGCTGGTGCAGTAAACGAACCAGCGGGTTGCTCACCACGTAGATTATCTATCTGTAGTCCTGCAATCATAAATGGAAACATGCAAGACCAACAAATATCAGTAATTGGATTCGCCCACTTCCCAACACATTGAGCAGTTGCGGTACTTAGTCCAGAAATCATCAATAAAAGCAAGACTAAGATCTTATTGAGGTTATTTTGCATCTTTAGTCTTCCTTGTTAAATATTTTGTTATTACCCAATAGTTAATCATTGCTAAGCCAACTAATAGACCAAGTACTGCCAAACCAAAAATACTCCGCAGAGTTGCTCGAGCATGATTATTTTCTTCAATCATGCTTTCACGTTCGTTTGCCAAAGCTATTTTTTGCTTATGCATCCTAGATTCAACTTCGGATTCAATTTTAAATTCAAGCTCAATGTTTTTTTTGGTTTGAACCAGTAATTTGGTTTGATATGTCAAACTTGATTCAGCTAGGTTTTTATTGTTATATTCACATTCGGTTAGCTTTGCATTATCAAATTTTGAGCATCCAATAAGTGTACACGCACAAAGTGCGCATATAAAATACTTCATAGCTTTACTTCCTCAATTCTTAATTTTGTTGGTTTAACTTGATCCTGATAAATTATTGTTGGTACATGACGAATATTAAATTTCTTAGTTAATGCGGCACCTTGGTCATAGAAAAATAAATGTTGCTCTTGTCGTAATAAATCTCTAAAATTATTTGCAGCGATTAATACAATACTGCTTTGAAATGGAGAGCGCTTACTTTCTGCCAATGCGTATTCAACTTGATTCTTATCTCGGCCATCAATGAAAATTAACTCATTATTGAATGACATATACATCGTTGGGTTTACGATTTGTCCTTTACGAGCAATAATACTCTTATCATAAGGATTAATAATATCCTGGTTAATTCTTACTGCTGGATCATAATAGCGAACCGAACTCTCCACGGTTGGATAGATCCCAGCAATGACAGGTGGGTGATCAATCTTGTTTTCTGTGTCTCTTACTGCTTTTTTGCGTAAGTTTTCCCATTGGCCATTATTAACTAATGTTGTTGCACGCGATTTAATGTAATCCATTAAATTTTGTTCACCAATTGGATAGGTTTTACCGATGATGCCTAGGTCTTCAGAGATAGCAAGATTAGCCACAATTATCATGAGTAAACAATATAGTGTTTTATTCATCAATAACTCCAATTTTCTTTTTAGCCAATTTGGGATAAATTTTTTCATGCGTTCTGGTTAAATGGTAACAATAACCTTTGACCGCAAATAGAAAATGCTTAAACAAGAACCAAAAAAATTGTAAGATCCAAGTTCCCACTACAACCACCGTTGCGTGAAATAGTGGATGAAGCACATATTTAGTTATTGTATGAGTTATATGCTTGACAACAACTCCAACGCCAGGTATAACTAAAAGCAGTAAATAAATCAAAATAATAATTACCACACCAACTATCAGCGTTTTAATATCCCAGTTTGAATTTAAAGTGAAGTAGTCAAACATTTAACCCCTCCACCATTAACTCAAGTTCTGGCATATCCCACATCGTTGGCACTGAGTAATTTCGAACAAAAACCGCATAACTCAATCTAGGTTTGAGTGTATTATATAAATCTAACCAACTATTATGTTTGTTAATAAGTTCTTGTATGTATAAATCCATCTGTAAAAACCATTTGTTAAATAATCCAATATATTCATTTAAAATAGTTTGCAGTTCAACCGTGTAACATTCAGGATGTTTCAATAATTTATACCGATTATCAATCTTAAGTTGAACCATTAATTGGTAGATATTTAACTCGATTGATTGGCAAAAATTCTTAATGTTAATCTTTCTAATACCAATATCTTCATAGAGCGCTTGTAACTCATTTAATTTCTTTATTTTAATCATTTCGATTGATAAATCTAATTTATTTTCTGAAAGTTTATCTATGACATCAGATTCAAGGTCACCATCTGCAGCGATCCAATCTAAGTTAAAATCCCGAGGGTCATACAGTTTTTCTTTACGTTGTAAACATCGCGCAATATTCATAACTTGAAATGTAAATACCCTACCATTAAAAGCGCAACGCTTACTTAAAACGGCATCTAATAATGTGTTATTTAAGATTTTAAAGATTAGTTCTGCCATTAAGTCCTCTTTTGGAACCTTAAATTTACGAGAAACCCCAGTGCATAAGCCATTACAATAGCGATTAATAAATACTAATTCTGCTATATTATCTAATGACGCGTTAGTTATAACTAAATGATTTAATGTGGTACAAAATTCTTTATATTGACTCAGTTTGTTCATTAGATTTCTCCGTTGGCTTTTTATTGATATGGTTATGAATGCTAAATGATTTGGGACTGGTCTCGCGTTTTTTAGATGCTTGATATGTCTGCCTTAGACTTTTGCGAATTTGTTGATCATCGCCGATGCGTGATCTTTGAATTTTAACAGAAGGCTCTGAAGGTGTTTTTGATGGAAATAAATTACTTACCTCCATCCTATCATCAGGTAATTTACATCGAGATGGATTCTGTTTATGTAGTCGTTTTGTATTCAAGACATTGCTAATTTCTTGCTCATGAGATTGAAGTTCTTCGTCGGTCAATAAATTACAAGCTGGAGCATTAGTTGGTGGAAGAATCTGCTCTATCGTTATAATCTGTTCAAATTGTTCAACAAGCTCCTCATCTTGAAGTTCTGGTTGAACCATTGATTCGTTGGTTTTAGCTGCTGTGCTAGTCGTAAAGAGAACCTCTGTGGCTAATTGTAAGCATGGTTCTACATAATCGAGAGGCTCGTTGTCATCTAGTTCTTCTTCATCTAGTAAAGGGTTTTTCAACTCAAGAGCATGGCAATGCAAAAGTACTACCGTTAGGCATGTTGCATTTACGGACTTAACGACTAATTCACCATCCTTTAGTAATTTAGGTGCATTATCATAATTACTATAGTTTGCCATAACAATAAATAAATCATTATAATCATCTTTAGGAAGTAACCATGTTTCCTTAAGTTTTGCTAATAAATTTCTTCCGCGAATACCAAAGTCTGATAGATATGATGTTTGACCTGAATATAATGGGGAGTCTAATTTGCCAACATCGTGGCATAAACCGATTATCACCATTAATGGTGAACGTAAAGCGGTTATAACATCTCTAATATTGAGATAGTGTTTTTTAAAATTATCGTCATTTTTAAAATGGTTTTGCACTTCAACATCACTTAAGTTTTGGAGTTTAAGAATTTCATCGGTAACTTTTTTACTGTGGGTATAGAGTAAAGCTGATTCGTTTAACTCAGCTAATGCATTACGCTTTTGTTTCAAAATTCCAGCAATTGTTAGAAATAGATCTGCGTATTTAGATTGGCTTTCATCTAAGCTAGTTAGCCAAGTTAGTATATTGGGTGTCAAAGATTTTTTAGTTGATGTTGCTGATGTAAATTTATGTTGAACAACAGCGGGCAAATCACCTTGAGTAATGCTATATCGCCCATTGGATCTAGGTTTATATAGCTTATCGGTTATATATTTTTTTTGTAATGTAATTAAAACTAATGTTGAAGCAAAGCCTGTTGGAATTATTCCAATGATTAATAGCATTGCGCCGCCTAGTGAATTTATTAATTCATCCATATGTATTTGTTTGTCTAAAAATGACCATATGGCAATAGCTAGATAAATTACAAAATAAATTATTAGGTTGTACTTGATTATGTGTTTATATTTAGTCATAAAAGCTCCAGCATTTAGCCCAATTAATATTTTGATGATTAGAGATATTGCGACCAGGTAAATAGTACTGATTTTCTTGTTTCGCAATAAATTTGTTTAACTTTTCTAAATGAATACTTAACCCAATGTCTGAATCAGTCAATTTAATGAGTTGCTCCATGTTAACGCCAGGATTACTCCAAATTAATTTAGCTACTCGTAGTGCATTTAAATCCATATCAACATGAACTAGAATCTCTTCTGAAAGTACCTCTGGTAATTGACTATTAAAAAGATTAATTAAATTTAAGTGATTTGCGTATATTTCATATTGCATTCGAATGCGAATTAAACTTATTGATATTTCCAACGCTGAACAACAGTCTTGTAAAGAAACCTGTCCCAATATTTGATGATTTTCAAACATCCAGGTTAAACTATTTAATTGTTTTGCACCAGGAGTAACTAAAATTGCTTTTACATGATGTTTAATAACTGAAATCAATTTGATTTGACTATCAGATAAATACCAATCTTGCAAACTAAAGTTACTCATGTTTAGATTTATTTCTGAATTTCAGTTTGCTGAGCTAACCACTCTTTTTGCACCTGCAGAAACCAATCTGGAGTGCCAAGAAAATGTTCTTCACAATCATTTGGATCCATTGTAGTGATTACACTAGAGTGGACGTAAGAGATAATATGATTCAACTCCCCTTGTTCAGGATCATCAATTTTGATTATTTTAGACCGCAGCTGAGTGTCAAAAGCTACTGGTTGAAATTTACCTTTGTCTTTTGTTCTTTTTATGGTGTTAAATTCAGAGGCCGCTCTATTTCCGTATATCCTAACCGGCAGAACATCATTTAACCCTGTTCTTAATCCCATTAACAAACAATCACCTTTAACTTCGCCATTTTCATGCGTGTCATGAATAAGTGTATCAATGAATCCAGCAACCAATACGGTATTAATGGCCGAGCCTGGAACTGGTGTAAGATTATAAGAAAAATAAGGGTTGAAAGTTTTCACTTTTGGAGAGTCTTCGGTATTGACGTCATCAATGTCAGGTAATTGACTTTTTGCGGCGCGTTCAGCATAAAGTGGCAATAGCTTTATAGATTTCATACCATTAATGTCGTGCTGGATTAAGCGTGCCATAATTTTGATTCCAGAGCCCTCTTTAAAAATACTTGGCAAAAAATCATTATGCGCCATTTCAACTAAAAATAGATGAGACGCATAACGAGATTGACGAATATAAAAAGATTTACGGTCTGGGCTTAAGTTAATAATATAACCAGTGAACCAGCCAACATTTATTAGATTATTGCAATACCTATAAATCTTATTACCAGCCTCTAATTTATTTAACATTTTAGTTACTCCTTAATTGTAAACAAATAGCTATAAGTTCAAATGAAATAGAATTATACAATTTCAAAATAATAAAAACACCAACGAAAACGCGTATTTTGAGTTTATTTTAACTATAACGTGAACAAATTAGATTCACTTAGTATATAATCCAACTGTTAAAGTTATTTGAAAGAAATAAAATATGGGAGATATACTTTTGGTGGTTTGGGTTTTTCTCATTGATTTGTATGTTGTGGATGAATTTATTAAAACTATAAAAGAAGAACAGAATAATACCTTTACATGGAGGTATTTGTTGATTTTATGTCTGAGACAACTAAATCCATTTATATTTTTTAGAGAAAATCCTAAAAGAAAAAACGAACTTAACTATATCTATATTCCAAATTGGGTTTGGATTATACTGGTAATTGTGTTCTTTCCATTTACAATATTGATTTTAATTTTGACAATACTAGGAACAATATTTTCTGCATTATTTACAGCGGTATATTTTTATTCAGGGTGCAATAAAATAAAGAAAAAGATGTGACATAAAAAAGGCCGCGTATTTTGAGTTTATTTTAACTATAAGAGTGAACAAATTAGATTCACTTAGTATATAATTGTGCTCTTGGCAGGTTATCTGTTATAGAACCCTCACGGATTCACTTAGTATATAATTACTGTGTTGATTGATCATAATTAAACCTTTCGTAGTTCCTTTTTAAAATAAGACCTATAATTAATTAATAAAACTAAACTCACTATTCATAACCGCATTATCAAATCTTGTATAGCTACCACGTAAATACTCCCAAATAATATCAGTACAGATCCATTTTCGATCAAGTGTTTCTGCTGCTTTTGCAACGGTAAAGCTACCAGCGAAAGGATCGACAACTAAATCATCTACTTTAGTTAAAAACTCAATAAAGAATTTAGCTAACTCAAGTGGAAATGGCGCGCCATGAGGCTGTATGCCTAATTTAAGACAATTTGATTTATATAAATTCTGATCCACGCATCGATGACCTCTTACAAATATATTTCTAGGTATTTTTCCATCCGTAATGTTGGCGTAACTATCGCGTCTTACTTTATGTGCGCCATCTGAGTTTACACGCTCACTTACAGTTTCAGTCAAGGATCTATTTTTTAACCATTGCAAATGTTTTTCAGAATGTGTTTGTAGTACTCTTCTATTATTAGATAAACATTTTTTGGGGTCATTAGTAAACCAATAAACAGGCTCCCACGCGGAATTAAGCTGCTGCCTAGTTATACTAGACCAAAATATTGGACCAGGTGCTTTTGACGTGTTTATCCACGGAATTTCATCCATTTTAAATAACCCTAAACGATCTTCAAAGGCTATAACCATACGCTCTCTATAATTGGATCTGGCTGGTAAGCCTTTTAAAAACACATCATTGCCAACATTAATAACAATTGAGCCGCCTTTAACTAAGTTTTTAACAATTGGTTCTATAGCTTCGCAAATCCAGTCAACATATACAGATTCTTTTACATTGCCATATGCTTTAGGGTTATTCAATGGGTATGGTGGAGAAGAAATACTAAGTGCAATCGGTTCATTTATAGCTGAAAATAACGTTTTGCAGTTTGCCCAAAGCGCCAAACCAAGCGTTGTAGAAAATGCCAACACCACGTGCCCATCATTAATTTCATGTAATGCCGAAAATTTCTTTTTACCACCATCTGTTAATTTCCAAATAGATCGCTTATTTGCAACTTTCTCTAATAAATTTAACTGTTTTAGCGTTTGCTGCTGCCATCGAATCGAACGTTTAAGTAAACTATGCTGCGATCCTGATTTACCAACTGGTGATTTCTTATCTAACGCAGAACTATCCACACCTTTGGCTGCCAATATAGTATAAAGTTCTTGATTTGACACCTCATCGCGTCCTAAGTACGCCTGAGTAATGTTATCAAATAATGATGGTTGTTGTTGTTTCATTTCAGCTAACTACGCACCCTTTCTAAATTTTTTACTATGCAAAAAATCAATTACTCGATGCGCTATAGTGTAATCTTCAGTTAAAATTTTTTGTTGCCTTAAATAACCAAAGGTTGCTAAATAGTATAATTGATATAAAATACTAGCTGGCTTAATTACAATTATTTTAGTTTTGTTGTTAGCTACAATTTTGCAGTTTTGCAAGAAAATAGCCCATTCCTCATATAAAGCCTTACCAAAAAAATACTTACTTTTCTCATCAAGCCTTGAACCTTTATTGTAATGTTTAAGTTGAAACCATATTGACATTGGTTTTATAAAAATTTCGTTGGATTCATTGCAAAATCCTATATCAAGATTAATCGGCAATATCTTGTATCCATCTTTAAGGAACTCGCTAATATTTTTGACTTTATATAACATTTTTATAACCTCCGAGAAATTTCATCTAGGTAATACCGATACGTTTTATATTCATTCAATTGCCAAAGAAGCCGCAAGAATTAATAGTATTTTTTTCATAAATAGTCTTTCTTTAAAATAATTTACACTTGACAATAATACATTACACCCACCCTATGTTACTAATGCCTAAATTGAACCCAAATTGTACTGACATGATTGTTATCCCTATAGCGTTACAAATTAAGCGCTAATTTTATCAATCATAAAATTAAAATATACCAACGAAAACGCGTATTTTGAGGAAAAATATAAAATAGTTTAAAAATTTTTGAGTAATTCTAAAATGAGATTACGTATCATCTATTATGTAACTAAAACCCAACTGGATTGCTTCGGTGATCCAATTGGGATTATCATGCGATTCTTTATATTTAAGGAATTATTATGGCTGAGAATTATTATTTAGTAGAATTTCCGTTATTTGTTAACAATGCAAACCCAAAGGTTTTTTGTATCATTGAGACTTTTGAAACTTTGAAAGAAGCTGAGGAGTGTAGAGTTAATACAGATGAATATTATCGGCGGCCTTTTAAGTATTGTGTACTTCCAGAAAGTTTCAGTATTCAGAAAGAGGTTGTTGATGTAGATCCTGGGTGTGCTTTTTAAAGTTTAGTGAAATTTTATAACAATGGGATTGCTTCGGTAATCCCGTTGGGATTTATCGTGTGATTTCTTTTACTATAGGAATTATTATGTATCCATGTGAAATCTTAGAAATTAAAAATAAAATATCCAAGCTTGAATATAAAATTAGTTCAATTGAAGAACTTGGTTTATTTGGACCTGGACAGCTTGAATATTTTGAAAGTCAAGATCAATTAGAAGAGTACGAATTTGAATTAGCTGAATTAAAAACTAAATTAGATTCTATTCAATAAAAAATTATTTAACCAGAGGTGGTTTTTCACCTCTGGTGAACAACTGCCTCATTTTTGTGAGGTACTTATGAAATTCAAGTATAAATTTAAGCTTAAGTTATTTGACAAGATTGCAGATCAATTAAGACTGCTGTCTTGGGCTCAAGGTGCAATTTATCACCAATTGACCCATAGTCTTACTTATGGTATAATCATATTAATTCTAATTTTCTGGATTTTTTTACAGTTTCTTGCTGTCTTTGTGGAGGGATTAAATCATGATGAGTAATGGACCATTAATGCTTTTTACCGGATTCCTTATTTTAGTCATATTAGGTGTATTGTGCCTTGCTTTCTTTAAAGAAGATAATGAAAATCCAAAAACTAAAACTAATCACTGATTAAATTTAGTGAATCAACTGGCGATTTACTTCGTCATTCTTAACACTGCCAAAAAACACCCTTTTCAGGGTGTTTTTTTATTGATTATAGAAAAATCCGCTCTCGGGGGTAGTATAATCAAAAAAACTACCACTGGATTGTTGATTACTGGTATCGTTACCAGATTGCTTGGTTGGATCACCAATTAGACTTACCGTAATTTGACCGTTATTGTAAGTGTAGTAAGCATTGAGTGGTACTAATTGGACTGGAACTGAACTTTGTGATGTAATTCCAACCATAACTTCATTAGCTAAAAATATGTATGCACCGGCATACTGAATTTGAACTTGAGTTGCGCCAAACTCTTGGATACCTTGTACAATTGAAGCGGTTTGAGCATTGACGTTAAGATTGTTGACTGTGTATTGTTCTAATACCTGATTATCTGCGAATGCTACAGTTGCAAGCATTGATATAACCATCAAGACTTTAATCCTTATCATCCTTTACCTCATTTTCTTGTTCAGGTGTATGTAACCAAGTTTTTAAATGTTCGAGATCTATACACTCAGCCGTCTTGCAGTTGAATTCTAGGCAGTATTTTGCAAGCTGACTATTTGAAATTGCAATTAATGGCTTTAAATTAGGCATTTTATTCGATTCTTTAGACTTAATAATTGGTTTATGTTTATTGATACGAGGCGTTACCACCTCGATGATGTTTTAT
This sequence comes from Burkholderiales bacterium, assembly GCA_019744945.1. Taxonomy (GTDB): domain Bacteria; phylum Pseudomonadota; class Gammaproteobacteria; order Burkholderiales; family UBA11063; genus Aquella. The sequence goes on along the minus strand of JAIETT010000199.1, from coordinate 419 downwards.
TAGTAATTAGCTTTGCAAGTAAATGACGCAGTATAGTTACCAGGAACGATTGGAGCAGGAACCCCAGCGTAAATAGTATAACTCACGGTGATTGTAACACTTTCGCCGCTTGCCACATACGGATTTGATGAAATAAGACTTGTTACCATTACTGCATTTTTAATTGATGGCTGCGCACCACCATTAACAATCACGGTTAAATCTTGCATTTGCTTTAAAAATTGCTGACTAGCTCTAAACAAATAACGGTTATACGTATAATACGACACAGGATCATAAGAGCTAATGTCAACACTAGTTGGATATGTTGCCGTGGTATTGTCTTTTAAAACTTCGGCTAAACCCTTATAACCAGTTGCAAATGATGGTACACCGATAGGCATACCGCTACAATTTGGGATTGTTACTGGCGTGTCGCC
>JAIETT010000041.1 GCA_019744945.1 Burkholderiales bacterium | reverse complement strand
TTTAGCAATAGATTGTGCGGTTAATCCATTATCACCTGTTATCATTACAACCCTAATCCCAGCCTTACGGCATACCTGGGGTCACACGAGAATTCGGAAATTATCGTACGCTAAGGAATTATCCAATTCTTAGCTGACTATTCTTTAGTGCATTACTCCAAATATAATCTCCGGTTAAATTGATATGCTCCCAACCTAAGGGCGATAAGTGCTTGATTAATCCTTCATTAAAGTCTTTGTCCGTTTTTCGTAAATAATCAATCGCTTTTTGAATATAAACCGTATTCCACAATATAATGGCTCCAACCACTAAATTTAAACCGCTTGCCCGGTGCAATTGATTTTCAAATGTTCTATCTCTAATTTCGCCTAGCCGGTTAAAATGTACCGCTCTGGTTAAAGCATGTCTTGCTTCACCTTTATTTAGTCCTGCTTGTACCCTGCGCCGTAATTGCGGATCTTTTGACCATTCAAGCATAAAAATGCTACGCTCCAGCTTACCAAGCTCTCGAAGTGCCAGAGCTAGTTTATTTTGTCGTGGGTAACTGCCAAGCTTCCGTAGTATTAATGATGATGTAACCGTGCCATGCTTTATTGACATAGCCAATCTCATGATTTCATCCCAATTCTGCTCAATTAATTTTAAATTAAGGTAACCACCAACCATACTGGATAATGCCGGATAACTGGCAGATTTATTAGGCAAATATATCCGTTTATCGTTTAAGTCGCGGATTCTTGGTGCAAACTTGAAGCCTAACAGATACATTAATGCGAACACATGGTCGGTAAATCCAGCAGTATCTGTATAGTGTTCATAGATATTAAGGTCTGCCTCATGGTGCAGCAAACCGTCCAAGACATAAGTTGAATCACGGAGATTAGTGGTTATCAGGTTCATGTGAAATGGTGCATACAAGTCTGAAATATGCCCATAGTAAGTTACACCTGGTTCTCTGCCGTATTTTGGATTTTTGTTCGCTGAATGCTGATTTGTGCCGCCTGCTTTAAATCGTTGGCCATCAGAAGATGAGCTATTACCATCTCCCCAATATTTTGTAATTTCCTGTTGATGCTGGGTGTTAGTCAGAACTGCCTGCGCTCTTGTATAGGTATCTTCCCTAATATGCCAGGCCTGCATTGAAGATAGTTTTGAGTAAGTGGTACCAGGACAAGCTTCAGCCATTTTAGTCAGCCCCAAATTTATTGCATCAGAGAGCACTACAGTTAATAATAATTGATTGTTTCCGGCTGGCTTTTCATTTTTTAAATGGATAAAATGTTGTGTATAATTCGTCCAAGTATCAACCTCCTGAAGCAAATTAGTGATTTTTATTTTAGGTAGTAAGGCATATACCTTTTGATTAAATGCATATGCTTCTTCTGGGACTGAATTTGTCAGTGGGGTAATTTTCAAGCCATCATCGTTAATGGTTGCATCATGTAATTCATCTTTTAATGCTAACTCATGAACTTCTTTAAGGTTAGCTTTTAAAATATCGGTTCTGCCAGTAATAAACTCTTTGAAACTGCATGAGCCAACTGTAGGCAATGGTGATTCTAAACGTTTTTGTTTGAAAATTTCTTTGTCCAATAAATATTCATCAAAGTCTTTGTGTTTACGGGAGCCGACAACCCAAATGTCCCCAGAACGGAGCGAATTTTTTAATTCGGTAAGTACCGCAAACTCATAAAACTGTTTATCAATAGCACCATTGTCTTTGAAAACTAAGCTATGCCATTGCTTTTTGATAAATATTGTCGAGGCTTTATCCGGAACCTTACGCAATTTACCATGATGCATCTGTTTTACTATTCCCAAGGCTTTGAAAAGCTCAGTTGTACTATTAGACGGTTTAAATTCCAGGGCTTCCAAGAATTCAATCATATACCGTTTAATCCATGAATAGTATGCAGTGATTTTATAAAGCGAATCAAAGCTATCTGGCTTGGCAAGCTCTTTGGTATCATTGACTGACTTAGTAAAGTCATCCCAAGGAATGACTGCTTCGATGGCTTGAAATGGGTCTTCATTATTTTGTTTGGCGGTAATTAGTATTTGGCCAATCCTAACATAGAGGTTAAGTTTTTCATTTATGGTTTTACTTGAGTTTTGAAATTCATTATTATGACTATGCTTAGCCTTATTAAAGATATTTCCAAGTATTTTGTCGTTAAGTTCAATTATTTCATCAATAATAGAAGCTCTTGTTTCTATGACCACTGCTACAAGCGTAGCATATCTGCGGCTTGGTTCAAACTTCTGAATCTCCCCCGCTGGCATGTTTTTACCTTCTTTAGCTATCCGGATCAAACGATTTTGGTGCACGTTTTTACTAATATTACTCGGTAAATTAAGCTTGTTAATCACTTTTAATCGTTCAATGTGCAGTAAAATATGCTTTGGCTTTGGTATTGTTGCTGGTTGCAGTAACCAGTGCAAATTACTAATTCTTGTTTCAGCTTTTAGCTTTAATAACTCGTCTAACTCAAATATATGTATGTCTGAGAGATGTGCAACTAAATCACTATATAACTCTTGATTACCATTCGTTATGGCTTCGGCACACAAACGTTCAATTACTGATATGCTGGGAACTATTATTTTATTCATATGTAGCAATGTGATTAACTGATTCGCTACAATAATACCCTTATCATTTTGTTTTGCATGGCGTTAATTTTTTAATGTAATTCTCGTAGTGCGAATTAGTAAACGTTTTAAACCCAAATAAACTTTGTAATTCTAAAATATGTTCTCTACGAGTTGAATCACGCTTAAAGTAATTTCTCCAAACTGAAAAATCTTTGATTTTTAGTTGGTTAGCAATAAACTTTAGTGTTAGTAATGGAATATCGGTTTCAGCGTCAAAAGATGAACCTGGGTACCGCATACAACATAATAAAAGTGCAAAACCAAGTTTATTATGTTTCCCTCGCTTTTTGCCGATTAGCGAAATGTCCGCTTCAGAGAGCAAGTAATACTTGCTTAATTCAGGTAATTCAGTTGGAATTATAAGTAACGCTTGTTTTTCTGATTCGGTTAATACACTACGGCGTGGCATAATTTATAGTCCATAATAACGAAGGTTTTGTTATACTTTTTGTAAGCTTGGAAATATGCAACATTATAACTCAAAAATAGGTCATAATACTGGTTAGCATTATCAAAGTATAAATATTCTTTATACGTTGACTTTCGTATACAATTTTAAGGATTAATATGATAATCGGTTATGCTAGAGTATCCACTAAAGATCAAAACCTTGATTTACAGCTTGATGCACTGAATAAAGAAAAATGTGCCAGGATATACAAAGAAGTTATTAGTGGGGCAAAATCTGAAAGACCTGTTTTACAGGAAATGTTAAATCCGGTGAGGCCGGGTGATGTAATAATTATTTGGAAATTAGATAGACTGGGTAGATCACTTAAAAACCTTGTTGATATAGTTGGCCAACTTATTAAACAAGAGATTGGGCTTAAAAGCTTGCACGATAATATTGATACTACTACCCCGCAAGGTCGTTTAACTTTTAATATCTTTGCAAGTCTGGCTGAATTTGAACGCGATTTGATTAGTGAGCGTACAAAAGCTGGGCTTGAATCTGCCCGAGCCAGAGGGCGTAAAGGCGGGAAACCTAAAGGATTATCACAGCATGCTGAAGCCACCGCTTGCGCTGCCGAAACATTATATAAAGAAGGTAAATTAAGTGTTAATCAAATTGCAGGCCAATTAGGTATTGCAAAAAACACTCTTTATAAATATCTAAGACATCGCGGCGTACAAATAAGCGCATACAAATCATAAAACCTTTATTAAGAGTTAACTATGTTAGAACTGAAAACACTTGGGCTTTTTTTCGTAACAGCAATAGCAGAAATTTTGGGATGCTATCTACCTGCGTTATGGCTTAATCATGGAAAAAGTCCGTGGCTTCTCTTCCCTGCTTTTATTTCACTTGCTGTATTTTCTTGGCTACTTACGCTTCACCCAGCCGCTGCTGGACGAGTTTATGCTGCATATGGGGGAGTTTACATTGGAACGGCAATTTTGTGGCTTTGGATTGTTGATAGCATAACGCCAACTGTTTGGGATATTATTGGCTCTGGCGTAACCTTACTCGGCATGGCAATAATCATGTTTGGTAATAAAATCACATAATATCTTTATTAATGTTGTCTATAATCTTAGTAGAAAATAATAGATCCTTAATTATTATCGTCACTCTAACTGTATTTTGTATGATGGGCTATTATATAATTAATTTTCCAGAACTAATATCAATAAAAACCCTAGAAAGAAAAACATTGGCATCCAGAATTTTTCTTTTGTTAAATGAGCTTCTACTAATAACTCTTCTGTCACCAAATAAAGTAGAGCAGCAGTACCAAAAGCTAAAATACCACCCATTAAATTAGGGTTAACATTTTTAAATAAAGTTAATCCTATAACTGCTGCAAAAGGTATCGTTAGAGATAGTCCTAAAATTATCAAAATTTTAAGGAGCGTATTTAGGTTTTTATCTTTTAATGTAGCGCTAGTTGCGATTCCTAAAAAGATTATTTCTATAGAAAGTGCGATAGTAATTAATATTCCACCTTTTTCGCCAGTTAGAAACGCAATCCCAATTAATAGCCCATCTATAAATACATCTATAAAAATCGAAACAATAAAGCCTATTGCTAGTTTATTATTCTTTTCTTCAAGTTTATTACTTATAAATTTTGCAAAAAGCATACAGGCCAAGCCCAGCAAGAAGCCACCAATCAGGGACAATTGGCTTTGATGAGCACCACCCAGCTTTACTACTAACTCTTTAGCTACCGCTGCAAAAACTACTCCTGCTGCAAAATGTTGGGTCATTGAAGTTATTTTCTCTGATGGAGTAAAATAAATTGCAGTAATCCCACCTAAAATCATGCAAATCGAAGGTGTTAAGATAAATAGTAAAATTTGATTTAACATAATAACGACCTCTAACTAACTATAGTACATGTTATAATAAACTCAACTCGCTAAACTTTTCTATGAGTTTTCTTTTGTAAAACTAGGTAAATACTTGGCATTACAACCAAAATTAATGGAACAGCAACAATTAAACCCGAAATAATTGTAATAGCTAGTGGCTGCTGCATTTCGGAACCAACTCCAAATCCAACGGCTAGTGGAAGAAGTGCTAAAACAGCTATAATTGAGGTCATTAAAATTGGGCGCATGCGCATAACCCCCACGTGAATTATGTGTTTTTGATCTTGATTTGGCAATAAATTCAATTCCGAAAAGTAAAAAATAGCAATTTCTGTTACCATACCAATTACCATCGTCATGCCCATCATTGATGAAATATTTAGTTCAGTTTTAGTTAAGAATAACCCTATAAACATTCCAGGTAGTGTAAGCAATGTCATTATTAGAATACTCAATACGATACTAATATTCTCATAAATTATCAACAATAATAATATAACCAAGAACTCTGCGCTAACAAATACAAGGATTAAATCCTTAAAAGATTTTTGCTGCTCTTGATATATCCCGCCATACTGAACATATACCCCCCTAGGAAGATTAGTTTTTTTCATTATTCCCTTAATTTCCTCCATTGTCGAGCCAAGTCCTCGGCCACTGATCCTTGCTGTAACAGCTATCATTGGTTTTAAGTTTTCTCTTATTTGTTGAGTTTGGTTTGTTTGAGCTTTAATATTGGCGATTTGTTCCAATATTGTATATTTACCCGCAGAACCACTAAGCATAATATTATTTAGTTGCTCTACAGTACTGTGTAAATTATCTTCAGCCATGATTCGAATAGGAATCACCTTATCTTTACTTAATACATTACTAACATACTTCCCAGCTATTTGACTTTGAACTTGCTGATTTACTTTATCTGGATCTAAACCAAATATTGCAGCTTTTGTTGGATCAACATCAATTTCAATATTATCACCTGAATATACAATTCCATCCTTAATTTCAACGACTCCACGTACCTTGCTGATTTTTTCAGCAACAATAGTCGCAATTGGCATCAAAGAAGTTTGAGTACCTCCAAAAATCTTTATTTCAATCGGTTGAGGAACTGAGGTTAAATCTCCAATCATATCACCAATTAATTGCGCTATACTAAATTGTAGACCCGGAATTGTTTGGGCAATTTTATTACGTAACTCATCTATGATTTCATCAATATTTCTTCTGGGGTGATCCTTTAAGCTAATAAAAAAATCGCCTCTATTGGGTGGAGTAATACTCCCACCAAAAAGTAATCCGGTTCTGCGAGAGTAACCATTTACTTCTGGAATAGACGTTATAATTGACTCGGCTTGCTTGAGAATCCAATCTGTTTCAGTTAAGGATGTACCTGGTTTTGTTGTATAGTCAATAGCAATTGTCCCTTCATCCATATATGGCATAAACCCTGAATCAACTTTATCATAAGCCGCGTAGCCAATTAAAAGGAATCCTAAAATCGGGATTATTAACAATTTAGGAGTAGATAACACATTTTGCATAACTGATACGTATTTTCCTTGTAGTTTATGCAGTAATTTTCCGTCTTCATGATGTCGGAATTTAACCTTAATCAATAGCATTTCACTAAGCAAGGGAACAACTAAAAATGTGAAGAAAAAGGATATGAGCAGCGCAGATGTCATGGTAAGTGCCAAAGCTTTAAAGAGACTACCAGTAATTCCGCTAAGGAAAGATAGAGGGACAAAGATAATAATAGTGGCCATAGATGAGCCAATTAGTGGTTTAAGCATTTCCATACCGGCGTTAATTATACCTTCGTTATGGTAATTGGGATTAGATTGTTCCTCGGCCAATCTTCGAGCTATATGTTCTATCATTACCACGGCATCATCAATTACTAAGCCAACAGCTGCAGCTATCCCACCTAAAGTCATGATATTAAAGCTCATATCAAATGCATAAAGGATTAAAACGGTTGTTGAAATTACACAGGGAATAATCAGAATTACTATAATAGTTAATCGCCAGTTTCTTAAAAAAAACAATACAACTAAAGCTGCTAAAAATGCACCAATTAGAATAGCCTCTTTTACGCTGCCGGCAGCATCCTTGATTAATTTTGATTGATCATAATAAGTCTGTAATGTTATGCTTTTTGAAGCTGTTTGGCCGAAGTCTTTTAATCTATCTTTGATTAAATTTGCTATCTCAACAGTGTTTGCACCAATTTGTTGACGGATATTAATTAGCACCGCGTTTGTATTATTCGATGTTACCCGTATCCATGCCGGTGTAGTACCAATTTTTATGGAAGCGATATCAGATAATCTCAGTATTCCACTAGCATCACTCCGCACTATTACCTGTTTTAAATCTTCTAAATTTTTCTTTCGACTTCCGGACATCACTAAGTATAGGCGATAACGGTCTTCTATCCTCCCCGCAGAAACTATAGTGTTATTTGTAGCAAGAGCCTGATTAATATCATTTATAGTTAAGCTGTTTTGCTTTAATTTCAGAGGGTTAAATTGTATTTGAAATTCCGCATTTTGCCCGCCCAAGACTTCAACACTGGCAACTCCCTGGACAGAATTTAGTATTGGCAATAACTCAAAGTTTGCAAAATCTTTTATTTCGACCATACTTTTAAGTACAGAGGTGAGAGATAGCCCAAACATTGGATATCCACTTAGATCAACACGGAAAGCATTCATAGAGACACCTTCCGGTAAAGTAGGAGCTATTTGACTAATTGCAGCTTGAGTTTGAAGTAGTGCAAGGGGCATATCATGCCCCCACTGAAAATTGACTGATAACTCTGTGGTGCCGTTATTGCTTATTGAACGGATACCACTAGCTCCGGGAACTTTACGTAAAGCATATTCTAATGGCTTTGTTACTTCAACAATCATTTTATCAATTGGCATATCACCTGTATCCACATTTACAATTATCCGAGGAAATTCAATGCTAGGAAAGAGAGAAACAGGTAATTTTATCGTTGTAAAAATTCCTGCCGCAGTTAAAACAAAAAATAAAAATAATATTGAAGTACGATGTTTTTTAAGCCATAATGAAATCATTTATTCAACTCCGTACGTAATTTAGTTCCTGGGTCTAGTTCGTAATTCCCTGATGTTATAACCTCTTCATTTTCAGAAACACCACTACTAAGATAAACAGTACTTTCGTTTTGATATAAGATAGTCACCCATTTTTGCTCGGCAATTCCTTTCTTATTAATAAAGATATACGGGATATCCCCTTTATACAACAATGCTGATTTGGGAATAGCCAGTTGTTGACTCACTTGATCTAAATAAATTTTACCGGTAATACTATCTCCTGATATAAAGCCAGTAGATATATCCAATGGTGCATTAAGTCCTATGGTGGCGCTAATTGGATCAATTTGCCCTGATATATTTGAGATTAGGCTTAACTGAGTGTACTTAGTATTATTTAAGCTAGTAACTTGAATTTTTTGATTTAATTTAATGTTATCTTTATAAGTAGCAGGCGCATTAAATTGTGCTTGTAATTTATTTCCGATACTTAATAATAAGGTTCCGGCAGGAACAATTTGGCCAGCCTGAGCATTAACATTAATTACTACGCCATTCATATTCGCAGAGTAAGTATGGTTAATTCTATTGATAGTAACAAGTAAATTCTGTAAATCTGTTTGAGACTTTAATAACTGTTGTTGAGCATTCTGTACTTCAGCGTTGGTAGCAAGATATTTACTACGTAAAATATTCAATCGGTTATATTCTTTTTGAGAAAAATCTACCGAAATTTTAGCATTGTCAACAATAGCTCTAGTACTAGGGCTGGGGCTAAGTTTTAAAAGAATTTGTCCATTTTTAACTTTCTGCCCTGGTTGAATGAATACCTGATCAACTACTACATCTGTATTAAAACTAATTTGTTGAACCTTATCTGGTGCATAGTTTACAGTGCCATTAACGTATAAGGTTCTTACCATTTCTTGTTTCTTTACTTTTGCTATATTAACTAAAGCAGTTGGTTTGATTTCTTGTTCTGAATCATCTGCTTTATTAAAGTAAATTAGCAGGGCAATAACTAAACAAACTATTCCGGTTATAGTTAAATAGATCTTGGTCTTATTTAATTTCATTATTGCGCCCATCTAAATATTTTCCTAAAGCCATTTGCATGGCTACACCCTGTTCAGCTATATCTTGTTGCACAGACAAGAGTTTTAATTCTTTAGTTAATAATGTATTATGGAAACTAGTATAGTTAGACATGCTTATATTTGAATTTAACAACTCTTGCTTTAATCTACTATCCGTGTTTCTAAGTTGTGGCATTTCACTATTAAGTGTCTTTTCTTGCTCGGTAGCCCAAGTCAGTTCTTTTGACACACTATAAATAGCATATTGAATATTATGTAACCTTGCTATATATTCCAGATATAGATTCTCGCGCGTAGCGGTTGCAATAGCGATTGCTCCACGATTACGATTAAATACAGGAATATCAAAAGCTACATTAGTTCCGAAGAATCCATTACTTGTATTATCTTGCCCTGGGTAAATGCTAGTAGTAAAATGAGGGTATTGACCTAGTACAGCCTGGCGCACTTGAATTTCTTGATTGTTATAACCTGCTTTTAGTGCCAAAACATCTAGCCTATTTTGTCTAGCATAAGCAAATAATTCGCTTTCATTTAATTTTGGGATGGTAATATTTGGATTAATTTGAAGCTGTATACTAGCAGTTGGAGGAAGTCCCATGACTTGGGTTAATTCTAGTTTCGTTTTAGCTAATAATCGCTCTATTGTTTGTTGTTGATTTACTAAATCTAGATAGGTAGCTTTTTCCTGATTAAAATAATCGATTTTAATATTATGTTGCTCAAAATTAGCCTGTAATTCATTCAAGTAATTTTTTGAAATAATATTGGATTGTTGAATTAATCGAGCTTGTTCTTGTAAATAATATACTCTTGTTGCCAATAGTTCTGCTTGATTGGCAATCATCCATTCTTGCCATGCAGTACTATAGCTTACCTGTTTTTGAAGTTCCTTAGCAGCGGACTCTTTTAATGATCTTGTCATTAAACTTCCAATATCCCAATTTATCCATAAAGAGTATGCGGGAGTTACGCCATTTCCCGTAGTTGTAGGAATTTCGTAAGCTGGCATAATTTGTGGGTCTGGCAATAACCCTGCATCAAACACTTGAGCACTTGCTATATCATTTTTAGCTCGTAAAGCTTTCAAATCTGGGTTAGTTATAACAGTGATAAGCGCAATTTGCTGAACTGTAAGTGGCTTGCTAAAATCAATTGGTACTGGTTTGAGTTGGTTTTGACTAATAGATTCAATAGGCATGCCTAAAGCCTTATTTACTTCACTATCAGTTAATGGCTTTGGTGAATAGGTCGCACATGAGACCAAAAATAGTGCTGTTACAAGGGTATATATGGCTTTAAGCATATTTTCTTTCGAACAAAATCATATTACAACTATCTAGATTTGAGTAATCTTAAACCATTAAATACTACTACTAAACTTGCGCCCATATCCGCAAATACGGCCATCCATAAAGTAGCTTTTCCAAAGATGGCTAGAGCAAAAAATATTATTTTAACAATAATAGCGAAAGAAATATTTTGAATTAATATATTTGATGTTTTACGACTTATTTTTATAAAAGTTGGGAGCTTAATTAAACTATTTTCCATTAATGCAACATCTGCTGTTTCTAATGCTATATCTGTACCTTCGCTACCCATTGCAAAACCAATGTTTGCTTTAGCTAAGGCTGGTGCATCATTAATTCCATCACCAACCATGCCTACAAATTGATATTGATCAATCAATTTATCAATAGTTGCCAATTTATTTTCTGGTAACATATTGGCATAGACTTCATCAATGCCAACTAGATTTGCAATAGAATTCGCTGTTAAAGAATTATCCCCGGTTATCATGACAGTTTTAATACCAAGCTGGTGCAATTCCTTTATTGCCTGGGCACTTGTGTTTTTTATTGCATCAGCAACCGCAATAATTCCAATTACCTGTTGATCTGTTGAAATGATTACTGTAGTTTTACCTTCTTGTTCCAAATGCTCTAGCTGCAGCTCAATTTCCTTACTACAAACTTTATTTTTTTCAGCCAATCGGTGATTACCGACATAGTAAATCTTATTATCAATATATCCTACAACCCCATGACCAGGTATTGCTGAAAATTGCTTAATTTCCAATATATCACCTGAATATTTTTGTTGATAATGAGTAACAATTGCATGTGCTACAGGATGTTCTGAGAGTATATCTAAACTAGCCGCGATTTTTAATATGGTCTCTTCCTTGACTCCATTTAAAGATATTATATTAGTGACTAGTGGTTTGCCTTGAGTAATAGTGCCAGTCTTATCTAATGCAATTACTCTTAATTTATGACCATTCTCTAAGTAAGTGCTGCCTTTAATAAGGAGCCCTTGTCTTGCGCCAGCAGCCAAACCACTGACAACCGTTACTGGAGTTGAGATAACTAAAGCACATGGGCAGGCTATAACCAACAAAACTAGAGCTTTAGGCAGCCAAATTGATAAAGGTTGCCCAAAAAATAAAGAAGGAATTATAGCAATACATATCGCGGTAATTACCATTAATGGAGTATAATATTTTGAAAACTGATCTACAAATCTTTGTGTCGGGGCTTTTACTGCTTGAGCTTCTTCAACGGAATGAATAATTTTAGCGAGCATAGTATTATTAACTGATGTCGTAACTTTGAACTCAAAAGAACCATGCTCATTAATAGTTCCAGCATAAACGATATCATCTATATTTTTTTCTACAGGTATTGACTCACCAGTAATTGGAGCTTGATTTATTGAACTATTCCCTGACATAAGAATCCCATCAATTGGAATTCTCTCGCCTGGTTTAACTTTAATAATATCCCCCTGAGTAATTTCTATAACAGGAGTTAATTTCCACTCATTTCCATTTTTAACTAATGCCTCATTTGGTGCTATTTCCATTAAGCCCTCAATTGCATGGCGGGCCTTATCTAACGAATAACGTTCAATTAATTCAGCAAGGGCAAAAAGAACTGTTACCATTGCCGCCTCTGGCCATTCTCCAATAATCGCAGCACCTGTAATTGCTATCATCATTAAGAAATTAATATTGAGGGTAAAAGAACGTAGAGCTAACCATCCTTTCTTAAAGGTTGGTTTTCCAACTAAAATGATGGCACCAATAGATAGAAAAATAACTAAAATAGATTTTTCATTCTGGGAGAAATAAGCATAAACTTCTGCACCTAAAGCCATTAATCCTGCAATCGCAACTAAACCCCAACTTTTATATGCAAATGTTGGCTTTTTTTTAATCTGTTTTGAAGCTCCTGAGTTTTTTACACTTGCTTCCATGCCAATATCTTTAATTGCCGATAAGATGATTTGTACATCGCTCAAATCATGCGTTACCATTAACTCTTGACGTATAAAATTAAACTCTAAATTAGTAATTCCACTGATATTTTTAAATTTATTTCGAATCAATTTTTCTTCAGCAGGACAATCTAAACCTAAGACACTAAAAACTGTAATTTTCATTTTATTCCAATATTCTTATTCAGTATATTAATTACTATTTCGATGCCGCTTCCATCTTCAAAAGTTCAGATTGAGGACATAAGTAAACTTTTCCAGTTTCATTAAAATGATTTTTTTCTAAATAATTTCCACCTAGAGCTTGAGCTTTATTTATATGAGCTTGGTGTAGGTTTTTGCCAAGCTTGAAATTCCCCGTGGTAAAAGTTTGATAGGGACCTTTAGTATACCCAATGAGCTTACAACTTGGCGGAGCTTTAGCCTCAGACATATAAATCAATGGATCGTCGTCTGCCATAACGTATTCAGGCTTATTACTCGTAGAGCACCCGACTAAAGCAACTAACAAGAAAGGTATTGCTATGCGCTTCATTTTATTTACCCTCATATAAAATATTAAAAATATAGTTTTTAGGTCGCCAGAATTAAAACTATATCTTTACACTAATAACCATTATTAGAGATATTTAGAAATCTCTCTAAACTCCTGAAGTATACTCTTAGCTGGGATCGTATTTTTTTCTAATGCGTTTTCCAAGCAAATATCAATATGCTTATGAATCAATGATTTTTTAGCTCCATTTAAAGCATTTTCCACAGCCTGTAGCTGCTGAGCAACTTCAGTACATTCTCTTTCATTCTCAAGCATGTTTATTACTTTTAATAAGTGACCATTTATTCTATTTAGTCTAGAGATTATATCTTTATGTTTAATAACAGCACTATTACTCATTTTACTATCCTCCTGCTATGGTTATTATATCATGTGCAGTTTAATTGAATAATAATTATAATCAGTTTGATATTAATATTGATTCAGCTAAGCAAACATTTTACAACTATATAAGTATTTTTAATAAAATATAGAGTTTATTAAAAATTATCTGGGGAATAACCTATATGGAGCATATAAGCTATAAGAATTGCTAAAAAGTACGCAGAATAAAATATCTAAGACACACAAAGATAGGTGTTAGCGTACGATAATTTCCGAATTCTCGTGTGACCCCAACTTGGACGCTAGAGGCATTAAATGATTTCGAAGACTATATTGACTGGTATTTGCAAAACGCTAATGAAGTGATAGCAGGTGGGTTTATTGAAGCTGTTGAAAAAGCATTGGACTCTATAAAAGATAATAACTCTATTGCCAGAATGGTAGATGAAATACCTGAATTAAGGGAATATGTTGTACAACAATTTCCTTTTCTAATTTCTTATTGGATTAAGGATTGTACTGAAATAGTTATTACATCTTTTTTACATCAAAAAAAGAAAAAATAGTTCACGGCTAGGGGTAACGTGTTCAGTTTGCAAGCTATTTTCAGCATTTTTCAACGCTAACAACTAATGTGAATTGCTTTGCTGTGCAGTAAAACAACCACCTAATCGAACAAGCTTGGTGGTATAATAATGCACTAATATAGCCAGTTCACATAAACAAACCAATTCAAGGATACGTCGTTATGGCAACATCATCATTTGATGTTGATTTCACTCTTACCGAAGAGTCATCAATACGTCTAATTGAAGAATTATTAAATCCTGATCCTGCTTCTCGTATAATTAGAACCGATTTAGTTACTGAAGAAACTCTGCGTGAAGGTCGTGAACTTATTCAAAAGTTCTCATTTTTCTAGTCATATTTTTCAGATCTGCCAATCTAACTACCGCTAAAATAAATTACCAAATCAAATCAGCTTAAACATATAATATTGTTTTACTATAGATAGTTAAATATTGATTAAATAATTCAAGGATACCTAATCATGGCAACATCATCATTTACGGCTGATTTAACTTTAACATATAAATAAGCTGAATCTTTCTATCGGTGAAATCTTGGACATATTTTATAATTAACTGTTAATGTTTCATAAAAGCTAATGACTTATTTCTGCTCTTTCTTCTTTTTAAATTCGTGTTCAGCAAATTTGTATAATGAATAGGTAAAGAGACCTGAAACGAACATAAGTATCAAAGCAGAACCAATAAACCAATCCATTCTAAGATTCCCCTTACTTTTTTTCTTATTTTTAAGTTCATTTTGCCTGAACTTTGGGCTATAGTATTCTATCAAAAATTTTGTAAAAATATGTTGATATCCTCTGTCTCATTTTGAAATATGATAATGTATTTTTCTGTGATTGGTTTTATACCTAGTTCTACATGTGAAACTTTTTCATAGTGAAAAACTCGATTTCTAAATTTTCTAATTGAATCTAATTCCTTTCTTACTTCTTCAATTTTTGTGTCGCTTCCTGAATCGGTTGCGTTTAATTTAAAGACTTCTCGCATAAAGGTTTTATTATGCTTCGAAGACATGCGTTTATCATGTCGATTTAGGCGGTGAAAAAATTGATCTTTTTCATTTGACAGTAAAGCAACCCAAAACCCCAATGTTAAATTGCTAAGCAAAGCATCATGTGTGATAGATTTGTTTTCTCGAGTTAAAATTATTGCAGCTGATTTAACTTTGTTTTCAATTTCAGTACCTGGCTCGAAACTAAATTGATTTTTTAATATTTTTTTTAACCATGCTGTACCAAACGTTTTAATAAAAAAATCGTTGATCCTGTTTCGTAGCACAATTTCAAAAATATTTAAAATTGGATAGTATCGTTGACATATTTTAATGTTTTCAATATAATCTGTTAGGTCTGTATAAGAGCTGAGTCTTTGTTGTGTAAAATATTTTTCCATATGTGTACTTTATGATATAATACTAGTTAGAAAACAGGGTCGTGACTCTAGTTGAATGTCAACATCTCTTGCGTGTTGACTATGGAAACATAAACTAGCGGATCCAGTGTAGCGTAAGAGGCAAAGAATATAGAGCACTTCGCAAGAAGTGCTCTTCTCATTTCCACGTGATTTATTAGCCATTTTGTGGGTTTTTACTCATGATTTTTGCTAATTCAATTGGATCCAATAGGTCTATGTATTGGTATTCGTATCCAGAAAAATCAATCATATATTTACTGCCTGAGTTTGGCACTTTTTGTTGAAATCTCGGCGGTATTTCAGTTTTATCATTATATTTAACACCAGTTTCAATGAATATGACAGGACGTTTGCCTGTAGTGGTATATTGAGACCTAGATTCATCGATTAAAGATTTTGCTTTTAAAAGTGCTATTTCTGACATTATTACTTCCTGTTCTTCAATATTGTTTTTTCGTTTAATTAGTGCTAAAGCTAATTTTTCTAAGGTATTAGTTTCTATTTTTGTATATGTTATTTCATCAACCAAGGATTCGTTGTTTGATAGATCTCCGTTGGTTAAGTTAATTACCGAATTAAAGCCTAACTGTGCATTTGTTCTAATGCCTTCAGCTTCTCTCATTAGTCCATTAACGAGGTACTCAACATGTAACCCATTAGTTTTAAAAGATGCTTCAACAACTAATTTAGCAATATCTTCATTTTTAAAGTACAATGTAATATCTGTTCTCTGAGGAACACATTGCATTCGTTCTTGGTCTTCATAGACCAAAAGCCCATTAAATGTAATTGTTTTTGATAATATTGATGGTGTAAATCCAACTTTTTTGCAAAGATCTTCAAATTCATAGTACAAGTTGTTATTTATAGTTTTTTTATTAATGTTGTCCATTATAGTATTTATTTTTTCGTCTAGCATCCAGCGAGTTGCATTAATTAATATACCCTGTTTTGCTCTGCGCTCTTTATTAGTAGCATTTCTGTTTTGAATGAATTGGTTTACTTCATTTACATCATACATAGGTACTTTTGTTTTCACTGATGGCTGAGGAAACGTTGGGCACTCTTTAGTGTATTTAACAATGGTTGATCTTGCTAAGCCAAAATGTATTGCCAGTTCTGTAACTGTTTTATTCATTATGAAATGCCTTAAAATTTATATATGCGAACATTATATCATATAAATTTATAGTCATGTATTTATATTATCGTGTAATCGTGTAAGCATTGCTTTTGAAATATTGAAATATGCAAAAATCCGCGATAATAGCAAATGTAAGTATACTACTACTTAACGACCACTTTGAATTTAATTTCTAATGACAGATTGATTTTCTTAATAGCCTTAATTAATGCATGAAGCCAGATAAATACAAAATAATTTTCCATGATAATTTATTTCCTCATTTGTTTTTTGAATGGCGTTATTATTATTCAAATCTGAAGAAAAATCAAGCATTATTTTAGTGTATTTATTAGCATTAACACATTGTTATATATTATTTTATTTTAGTTGATTCTCTGAGTAGTTTTAACCCTAAAAACAGATATTCGTTTCCTGGTAAATAATGTTGTTTATATTTATCTAGTTCCTCCGTCACAATTTTATATGCAGAAATGATTGATTTTCCTCTTGTATCATCACGATTACCTTTATTAAGACTAATTAATACATTTGTTTGCTTTTTACCTTGCTCAACACCTTTAATAATTGCAACACAATCTTTAAATTCCAGCGGCAGTTTTTTAACTTTAGAAAGTGTTGATTTTATTTTGGAATGAGAGGAGATTAATTCTTTATTAGCCAGCATTAACCATGTAGATAATTCACAATATTGATTTCTTTTCGTATTAGTATAACTATCAATATAAAAACATAAAAATGCATTCAGTAAATAATAAGATACTTTTTTCAGGTTATTATTGCACATACATCTATAATTGAATATGTAGCTAGTTAATTCATGTTCAGTATAAACAATGATAGATAAGCTCAATAACAATGTAATCACTTCTTTACATTCATATATTTTATTAGTATCAGCATCTATTAAGCCATAGCCTATCCCATTAAAGATATTCTTTTTTTCTATGTGGTCCAATAAATTATTAAGATTTTTCTCATTAAAAATAAATTTACTGTCCTGCTCAACTGTAGTGCTCAAGAGACCCTCTATAGTCGGGATTTTTGAGACAGAATCTAGTGCCCTAGAAAAATTATCATTCCTTAATTGTTCATATCTAGTGTGCCTATCCCGAATATCATTTAACTCTGTCATAATAGTATTAGCAGGATTTAAATCATTACGCTTATTTTCATGAATTTGAATAATAATTTCTCTCATCCTGCTTTCATCATTCGCTACCTGTTCCAATAATCTACGATATTCATCATCAAATAAATCAATCATAATAACCTAACCTTACCTGAATTTTAATTGGCTTGTCTCCTTTCTGATGATAACCAGCATAAACGCCAAATACAACCACCAGAAAAATAAAAATCTCTAATATAATTAAGGCTCAATTTATCATTTATTAAGTCCTCGGAAAACTGATTTTGTGTTAACTTTAATTACCATATTATATACCATGTTGTAATAATCCCAATCAAGTAGCAGGGTAAACGCATCTAAATAATTAAGTAAAACAATATGACGACTTTCAGAACTTAGATTGTACCTGTTTTAATCTCACTTAAAATATAAAATTTGGTCTAAAGTGGGAGATAGTGTTCTAAAACACTATAAACTTTACTTAAAAAATACTTGTAAACGCAGCTTTTCAGTTCATTTAGATGCGTTTACCCTGATCAAGTAGTTGTTAATAGACTATAGCCTAAAATCCGTAGAATATCCACAATTTTATCAGTTAATTTCGATTCAGTAATTTCTTACTTAATTGTAGCTCCTTTCTGTAAGTTTAAAATTTCCTTGGTATTATTAGTTGAGCATTTTACTCAATTATTGTATTAATAGGCTTCCAGTGACGGTCGGAGCATTTTTATGGAAACTCGTTCTCTTTTCATTTTTGTAGTTGTCACTCTTCACATTTTATGCTATTAAATTCCCTGTAAATCACTAATTTTTAGTGATTTTATGATCATCAAGTTTAGTTCCTGTTTTCAAATATCTTTTCTCCTGGTCAATTATCTATACGTAGATGATTAGATCTAGATATAATTAAATATAATAACCAAGCTCATGACTTCCATCTATAATAGGTTTGAATATCAATCACTTGAGAAACAGTTGAATAAGGTTGACGGCTCACATAAACTAGCTCAGGCCATTGTTCCTTCAGGGAGACACAGAAGGTCAGGATGTTGTGGAATGATGTCGTTGATTGATTTAAAATGTACTCATGTACTGGAATTACCTATACTGGAGTAAGGAAATCCTCAAAGAAAAAAGCGAAGAGCGTAAGTTTCTAACTTAGCTTATCATTGTTATGACTGCTATCCTCTGATTTATAACGTGTATCATCTTTTACATGGAAACCAGCATAAATACCTATTAGCCCACATACAATAACTGATACTATAAAAACAATTACGGCTCCTGAAATCATTTATCGCTCCTTTTATATAAAAATAAAGTTAATCATTCTAATAATTTAAAATGTACAATCTTGAATGTAATGGAGCATAAATTGGTACTCATATCTAAATTAGCTGTGGATGCCGTCAAAATCCAATTCGTCTAATACATATATATGTTCAATGTCTGACACACGTAAAAAACACTGAGTACTCGATGTCCATGTAAATGTTAAAATACAAAACATATTCATAAACGGTTATGTTTCTTCTTCTTTGATTTAGATTGTGTTTTGTCCTTAGGATGACGTCCTGCATAGATACCAAATAGAATCACTAAACCAATGAACACTTCAAGTGCAATTAATGCGCCAGTAGTCATTTATCTGTCCTTTTGCCTGAAAATAATACTAAACTTCATAATATAAAATTTACAATCTTGAATGTAATTGATTTTAGATCGATACTCAAATCCAAATCTGAATTGGTAACAATAAGAACACAATGCACCTAAGTTTTAGTGATTTATGAAATAACACTATAAAGTTGCCCGTTTTTTATGTCGGAGTAAACTCCTCCTAAAAAATGGCCGGCACTGACAACTTCAGCACCTTGACGATCTTGTGTTTTTAGATGCCAGACTCTGATTTCCTTAACTTTATGGTTAAAACATGGAACTAAGATTAGATTAATATGCATTTGCCACATTTAATTAATAAACTAAACATAATATAACCGTTTACCGCAAGTTTGGCAGATCTTCTCTTTATTTCTTATGTAACTTTTGCGGCTATTACAGTATTTGCAAATTACGGTACCATTGTTTAATACTAAATTTGGATTTTCTTTTTTGTAATTATCAAAATCATCAGCACTTCTGTATAAGAATTTTGATAATGAAAATATCCCAGAGCCAAAAGCAGCTATAATAAAAAGTGCCCAGAAAGTCATTAGATTAGCTCCTTAAAAATTAATTAACTTAAAGTGATTACAATTATGGTTACAAAATCATAACTTCTTATGTAATTTTCTAATTCGATAAAAATTGAATAATCTATATAATTTCTTTATCCTATGAATTTGTTCATCAGTATAACCTTCTGAATACAATTGAATTACATCAGTGGTTAGAACATGATGAATTAAACTAACGCCAATAATAATTAACAACAATAATACACTAAGCAAGAAGAGAATTTTATGCTACTTCCCTAAAAGAGCTAATTAAAGAGTTTATTAAATACTCATTAATTCATATCAACATTTATACATCACTAGTAAAATTATTGCGGCAAATAATTTGCAAAGTAAACATTGTTTAATCTCTTTTTAGATTTCTGCCTAAAATACAACTAATTTACTAACAGAAACAGTGAGTAACAAATGTGTATTAAACTCACTAGGCTCATTACGCCTTCCAAGTCCATAAGATAAATGAGTTTCATGATTTACTGCTTTCTTGATTTTAATGAACAAACCAGAAAATCACATTAACAATAATAAAAAATATATAGAAACAAATTATTATTTTCGGCACTAAATCCCAGTTGTCCTGACTATTCGTTGTAGTATGAGCATAAGTTGGTAGAACTTTAGCGCTACCTTTTATTTGATACTCACCGTCCTTAATTTTTCCAGCTATACGATATTCAGTCATCTCTAATTTCCAATCAAGATCGGATTTAAATTTTTTGATTTGGTCACTCATTCGTGATTCAATTAATTGATTAGACCATTTAAGCTCGGTAAGAAGGGCATTATATTTACGCTCCATGTTTGAATCAAATTTAGTCTCTAATTTTGTAATATCCTCACGAGTTGCCATGTGCATTAAAAAATCAACAACTTTATCTTGAGGTATTTTTATTTGTTCAATTTTCTCATTCATCTGGCTTTCCTTTAGTTTTCATTTAAGCAAAATTATTCAGGTAGTAATGTTTATAGCTAACATATTGTTAAACCACTTTCTTGTTCTGTACTAAACTAACAACTTTGCCTTTAAAGTTAAATTGATCTAATTCACTGGCCACAATAATCCCACGTTGCACATCATTGCTAAAATCTGGATAAAGAATGGTGTATTTATTGCTGTCCTGCTGACGAGTTACCACGTAGATTAAGCTGTTATAACGCTCTTCAAGAATAAACATGTCGTTGGCGGTCATAGCGTCTAATCTACTATTGATATCAACGAGCGCATAATTAGCTCCATGAAAGTGATACTCACCATAGGAGATAACGCTATCCTTATGCGACCCATAGAAAATCTCACGCTCATTAATCCCATAGTCATAGCCTATAGTTTGAAATAAGTAAATCGCCCGTAAATGCTCTTGTATAAAGCGCTTCTTTACAAAGATACAATTTTGGGTGTTGGTAATCTTCTGATTAATAACCTGGATAGGTAAGTATTGTTTAAAGAGCTTGCGTCCAAAGCGATATTTACCGGTTAATTTATAGACTTTAAAAATTGGATATACTAATAGTAAGCCCATGAGTTGACTTAATTTGTAGATGTCAAGCATGATTAATTCCTTGGCTAAAGTCATTATCATCGGTTTTACTCGACTTAATTAGGTAAACCTTAAGTTGTTGGTTAGCCACGCGAATACCAATCTTCTGATGATTTTTTTGCGTAGTTGTGGCCAGCATCCGTAAATCTAAGTTTAAGCTATCTTTAATGACTAAATGATCATGCGCACTAAGATTAGTCAGTTGTAGATTATCGGCATTGCTATAGACCTTATTAATCGTAAATAGTGCGTTAATATAGCTACTATCCTGGAGTTCTTTAATTATCTGCTGCGTTGTAAAATCAGTATGAATTACAATTGCCGTAAAATTAGGATAAATATGTTGTTTAGTCATCTTCTTGATTAAGAAATATCCAAAAGCTAGTAAAACCTCAAGAATAACCGCGAACTGCCAGAACTGACTGAATATGTCGACGAATACCAGTGTCGCTAACATTATATAGATTAACGCATCGGCTAGACTTGATAATTGACGATAACGACGATAACCACTTGGTCCAAGTAAGTAACGGGCATTAAGGCTATCGTGGTATTTCCTCTGTTTATAATGGCGTCTAACTAAATCTCGATAGTTTTGATAAAAGCCACTGGTAAAGGTTACGTTATAGCGATGTTTATATGTATGACGAATGCTAAATTTAACATAAAGTATGCTAATGACTTGAGTTACCACCATTAGAGCGAAGATTATCATGGTTAAATAATGTGGTTTAGTAACAACATCATTGAGTGATAGTGCCGTAATCTGTTCTTTGCCATACAGCTCGGGTTGGATCACGGTTACTACTTTGAATAAACCCAGGCTACAAAATATACTGATGGTAAACAGGCTGCTAACTAGCGTCTTATGCGAGTTCTTGATCTGGTAGTAAAGCCAAATCAATTGTAACAGCAAACTTAAGATTGCCGTATTCAGGATTATGTCAGGCATGCCACTCAATTTGTTTTAATCATATTATGTATTCGACAGATTGATTTACTTAATCTCTTTTGATATAGATGACGTTCATCTTCACGAACCCAATTAGGCATTTTGCGACGAAGGTCATAAACAGTTGTCATATTATAACGTTTCTTTTTCAAATAAGACAATGGTTTACGAAAGGAGTTATAAAACATGAACCCAACTTGAATAAAACCAACTAATATTCCAAATCCAAATACTCCAAATACGTACATAACATCCTCCATAAAACTAATACACGAGGCATCTGACATTTACTCAAAATAGTATCGCTACTCAGCCCAAAACTCGCTAATACCTATTGTTGCGGTTTTCACTCTCCACAATGTTTCTCAAAAATAAAACACAATCATTGGAATAGTTTTAAGTGCACCAATAGCAAAACATATCCATCCTAGATAGACCAATAGTCGTGTAACGATCTAAATCTTTATCCTCAACTGAATTTTCCTCAATAAGCTTTTGAGCTGCTGTACTTAGTACACCCCTTTAAAATGAGTATTATGTCAGACATGTTACTCACATAGTTTTTCTCATAAAATGTATTTTATAGATTGATTTACTTAATCTCTTTTGATATAGATGACGTTCACTTTCACGAACCCAACTAGGATGGCGGCGACGAAGTCCATAGACGGTTCTCATGTTATAATGATTTTTTCTTAAGTAATTTAGGGGTTTCGTTAGAACGAAATAGATTTTTGAACCAATTTTTAATACCGCTAAAAAGAATAAAACAGCTAATACCACCATAGTTTTCTCCCAATAATTAAAACTTAATAGTTAGGCTTAGACATTTATTGATATAGATGCCGTTCATCTTCTCGGACGAAGCGACTAAATTTAATACGTAGTTCTCTTACAGTTTTCATGTTGTAATGTTCTTTTTTCAAATAAGACATTGGCTTACGAAAAACATCGTAATACATTGAACCTATTTTAATTAAAACAGCAAAAAATAAAAATACGAAAAATCCTAATATGTACATAACATCCTCCATGGAAATAATAAACGACGCATCTGACATTTACTCAAAATAGTATCGCTACTCAGTCCAAAACTCGCTAATACCTATTGTTGCGGTTGTCACTCTCCGCAACAGATCTCAAAAATAAAACATAACCATTGGGATAGTTTTAAGTGCACCAATAGCAAAACATATCCATCCTAGAATTAGGCCAATACTCGTGTAACGATCTAAATCTTTATCCTCAACTGAATTTACTTCAATAAGCTTTTGAGCTGCTGTACTTAGTACAACCCTTTAAAATGAGTATTATGTCAGACATGTTACTCGCTTAGTTTTTCTCATAAAATGTATTTTATAGATTGATTTACTCAATCTCTTTTGATATAGATGACGTTCACTTTCAAGAACCAAATCAGGATAGCGACGCCGACGTTCATAGACAGCTTTCATGTTATAATGATTTTTTCTTAAGTAATTTATGGGTTTTCTATAAATATCATACATCATAGAGCCTATTTTTAATCCACTGACCAAAAATGTAAACAATAATAATCCTATAAAAAACATAAAGCATTCCTGTGAAATAACAGCCAGGGTATTAGATTGTTATTCAAAATAGTATTTCTATTCAACTCAAAACCACCATGTCTCAAAAATAAAACATAATCATTGGAATAGTTTTAAGCGCACCAATAGCTAAACATATCCATCCTAAAATTAGGCCAATCGTCGTGTAACGATCTAAATCTTTATCCTCAACTGAATTTTTCTCAATAAGCTTTTGAGCTTTCTTACTCCGCCAAATAGCCACAATACCTAAAGCTAAACCAAATAAGCCAAATACGAATGCTAATATTGTTCCAACAATGGCACCAATGATAGCCGCCACTGCTTGCTTCTTGATTATTTTATCTACTGGCAATACACTTGCTGTACTCATTACAATCCTTTAAAATGTTTGTCAATCTAATGCCACGACCACTTAATTAGTTATTTTCAAGCTTGATACTTTGACTAATTTAGAATTAATCAAAGTATCGGTAAAAACGCATAACTAAAACAAGATAATCATTTAATCCCTGACTCTTGGCTTTCTACCATTTTAACTGCAGGTGTTGATTCAATCTTCGTTACGGTGTTTAACGTTGAGAGTTTATATTGCGATAAGAATGGTGGATCTTGGCGTTTTATTGTAGCCTCAGGCTCAGCCTCAAGGAATTTATCGCGTACCTGGACAGCATTGGAATAGCCTTGGTCCAAATCACCAGTTAAGGTCTTACCAACTAGCCAATCAGCTGCTTTACCAAACATATCGCGGCTTTTATTAAAGAAGGTATAGATATAAACTCGGTAGCCTTTCTCAT
Source organism: Burkholderiales bacterium (assembly GCA_019744945.1). Taxonomy (GTDB): domain Bacteria; phylum Pseudomonadota; class Gammaproteobacteria; order Burkholderiales; family UBA11063; genus Aquella. The sequence continues at coordinate 11,424 of JAIETT010000041.1, read as the reverse complement.
AGGGATAAATAGCTCCAACATATCCTTCAGATGAGTTGTTTTTAGAAAAGCCAATTACGGTAGTAGCATAATAGCCTTTAATGCCATATACAGCACCTTTCATATTAGCACTCATTGCCACCATCTGACCGTTTGTGGTCATCGCGTTTGAAACTATTGAGCCAAACATGTTATTGCTACTCGGAGTATTACTATCTGGAAACACGACATCACCAGGTTTTTCAGGTAAATCATCTGGCATGAAGTTATTTACCTCTTCAGTTTTATCAACTGCGCGGAATTTAATTGCATCTTTTAAACTTGCTTTTAATTTTTCAATATCTACTGTGGATGGAACCTCATAAACAAAGCGCGTTTTTATTAGACTCGCATCATCACCAGCATAAGCAGATATTGGTAATGCCACAATTACAATTAATAATAGATTTCTAAATTTTTTCATATAAACATCTCTTTAATTATGGCTGCAAATATACAGCGTTTACACCACTACCTGAATCTGGAGTATAACCAACTACAAGTGCCTTATTTCCTTTAGACGCTGCGTACATACAACCAATATATGCGGTTTGACCTGATTGAGTAATGCTATACGTGTAGCCAATGTTTGACCAGCCACCATTGTTTAATGAATTACTAAATATTCCATAGATATTGCAAGCAACTATACCGCTACTATTAACCGTAAGACCAATTGTCATACCACCAGCAGGAGATGGGATTGCGGTGAAATTTTGTATATCACTTGGATTAGCTAAATTAATTGATTGCACTTGGTTATTCGCTGTCACATAAATTCTACCGTTATAGATAGCCGATGTTGCGTACTGTAACTGACTAGAACCATTATATAAATTATTAATACTTCCAACATAACTGCCAGATGAATTATAGCCAACCAAATTAGTAGTAACATTACCTGATGAGCCAGAGTATGAAACCGCGTAGAAATTACCATTATAGAAGAAGATACTATCCCCAATACTGTTACCATCTGTCGGTGCTCCAGTTAAAGGATATGAAGTCCATGAGCTACCATCATACTTTAGTAAGTATGACTGGCTATTGCCAGCACCAAACGCATACACATTACCAGAATTATCAGTAACAACATTCGTGCTGCCAATTGAAATATTTGATGGTAAATTATTGTTTAATGTATTACAGTCCCAAGGCGTTGATGCTGAAGCACTTCCTGAAACCATGCATAATACTTTACCGCCACTTTCATAGTCACGGTATGCCATGTTTTTAACTGGATCATAAGTTATTCTACCGCCACCATTAGATGCAGCACCAATTTGATTGGTCCATTGTTGGGATGGTTGGTCACCGCCACTATCTGACGAGCTACCGCCGCTGTTACACGCGGATAAAATCCCAGCAGTTATAAGACATGAAATTAATAACGAATTTCTCATAAAACCTCCATAAAAAGTATAGTATATATCGCAATGCTAATTATACTATACTTTTTATATTCATAAAATGAATAATATAATTAGCATTTTAGTGTTTTTATATTTCTGTTTAATGACTACAATATCCATATAAATTAATCATCTATAGTATCAGCGAGATGTTCTGGCATTGCCGCTCTAACTATCATATTGACAAATTCATCAATAGATAACTCTTGCTTGTATTTCTGTATCCAATTGAAGATATCAATGTCAAAGTTAATTTCTACTGCAATAGTTTTCATTATTCAAAGCTTTCAGCTAATCAAAGTTTAGCCACAAAACGAATATTTATTAATTGACGAGATTTTAGCATAATAATTATATTTTGCATAGAAATAATAAATATATTTAATAATTCACCTAAATAATATAAATATAATACAAATAAACCTGCTACAATACTCACAGATTACTAGCGCAGCTTTTAATCACCTTAAAATTTATATTAAAGGAAATGAATATGACAGACAACAATAGTAAGCCGTTTGAACTAGTAATAACTGGCGCCAAGCTTTTTGATATCTTATTGAAGATGGCATCGCGTAAGGATATAGAGTATTTAAGTGAAGGGATTAAAATCGGTTTAGAAAGAGATTTTAAGAATGTAATTCTTGAATTAAAGCAAATAAATGATAGGCTTGAGCGTCTAGAAGGGTGTATAAATAACAAAAAATTTAATAATTAATTATAACAATAGAGTGGTCTTAAAAAATGGTGAATCTCGCTCGTTTATGACTAAACTATTAAAAGCAAGTGATTCTTTTTGTGGTAAATTTATTAAAGTTATAATGGAATCTTCAGTCCCTCACTACTATTATTTTATTTTGCTTGCCGCTGATAGAATGACTAAAGAAGTAGCTGAATATTCTATAAGTAGAGTTTTTCTAGCAAATGATTTTACTTTGCCAAATAAAGCTAATATTTTTAATAATAAGTCAATATAAAAAATGAAAAGGAGTTGATATAGCTACTATTTTATCTACAATTATTGCAATAGCGATTGTATCCTTTGTTACATATGGAACTTTTTTTCGTATTAAATGATTAGATAAGCTATTGAATACCATTATAAATAAGGCAATTACTTGTCTTAAAATTAAGCATTAAATAAAAGCTTATTTCAGATTTGATAATTAGTAACTTATAGTACAGAAATTAAGAAAGATAAGCTTCTACCGTGATTTAGTAAGCGGCATTTCTTTAACCAAGTAGACTTTATTGGTTGGTGAAACCCTTACACCATGATCATGGACCCTAAATCCAAAGTTCATAATACTACGCAGACCAGCACTGAGTGTGTTTGATTCAATATTATTGATGTATCCGGTTAGTGCGGAATATAGCTTATAATCTTCTTTATTGAGCATATTAAACTTAATTTGAACTGGTTTAATGGTTTCTTCGACAATAAATTGATTCGCTGAATCAGAGATCTGTAACAGCAAATCATAGTAAGTCTTAACTTCTTCGAGTATTGCCATGAAATCATGATTGTCAGCAAAGCGCGGGATGCTTGTAACATCTACCTTAGCCGTTTCAATATCAACGGCTAAGGTTATCATGCTCTTTCCGGAGTATTTACCTTCATAACCAGTAGATATACTCGGCCCATCAAAATCAAAGAAATCGTATTTGAATGTGGTAATAACTACCATTAAATCTTGATCTTCATTATGACAAAATTTATGCGTGATATTAATTACCCGATTATTATGCTGAAATTCCTCAGGAATTAACGACTCTTGTAAGGCATACATTCCAAATCCTTTTATTTTAACTTTACGATATTATACCGATAATCATTGTTTATTAGTAATATTTTATAACAATATTTCAGATATATTAATGATATTTAATACACTCAACTTTCTTTTTATTATTATGATAAAATCATGAAAAATATAGTGGGAAATAAATAATGTTAGTCCAACATAACGATTTAAAGTTGATTGATTACTCAATCGTTAACTTCGTACCTTTTGAAGAAAATCCTGTAAATGCTATAACTTGTACAGTTCTGAGCTATAAACTAGATAAAAAGGTTTGTTCATTCTATACTCCAATTCATCCGAAAAGCAAAGAGCTAATCTATGTCGATTTAATCGAGAAGAACTTTGGCCAACAAGTGTTTCATAATGATAGTAACTTAACTATTCCTGAAGAACTTGAGGATTCGCGTGGAGTTAAATCCGAAGATATCATTGGTTTAGAGACACAGCTAGCTATTGCCAATGAACCTACAGTTATCGATTCAATAATGTTCCACGACTATTTGTTCAGACAAACGAAACAGCTCTGGCAAGAATACATCAATAAAACCCTGCAAATGCGCACTGATTTACATGACTATGAAGACTTTTTAATCTTTGGTGAGATTGAAAACTATCGTATTCGGAATAACCTGGCAACTACAGCTGCGGCTATGAAAGAATTAATTAATAATGCTATTTCGTTAGAGAAGCTAAATGTAGTAATTGAGAATAATAAGCTCTACAAGAAAGAGTATCTGTGACTAAAGTTTGCGAAATTACGCTAAAAATAGAGCATGATATATATGAATGGATTGAGAAACATCGCAATGATAACTCATTAGATGATTTTGTGAATATGGTACTCCGTGCTGCGCTACCTGAGCACTTATTAGAGACAAATGAAAAAGAACAAAATAGCTAAGAACTATTTCAATAATTCGATTATATTAACTTGCAATGCCGTAGCAATCTTATGCAGATTAGTTATGGTAATATTAATTTCAGCACGTTCGACCATACCAACATAAGTACGGTGACAACCAGCAATATCTGCCAGCTCTTCTTGCGACAGGCCAAGTTGTTTACGTAATCTGCGAATGTTAGCCGCAGTTATACCTAATATAGGGTGTGATAATTTTTCCATACTACTATTGTAAACTTTTTGCATAGTATATATCTACAGCGTATTATTAGCATTGTATTGAAATGCACTATTAGGGGTATGTTTAGATATTGCAGCAAATCCAACGAACATATCAGGTTTGGTTGTTTCAAAACATAACCTGCCTTAATTTTGGGATAAAACTGTTTTGGAACTATTTTTCTAATGTTTCAATAACAACTGTTTTTGGGATGTTTCGATATAAGCTATTAATACCAACGTGTTTGTTATGTTCGTTGGATTTGCTGCAATATCTAAACATACCCCAACTTCAATGGATTGTGTTTAAGTTACAGTATTCTGCATTAATCAAGCACTTAGAAAATTATAGGTTTAATGATGTATAATTTGGGGTTATGTCATTAAACTTTGTTATCCCTCAATTATTAGGTTAGAAATTTGTATTCTTAATTATAAAATTGACCTAACTTTAGTTTGGTGGTATTTTGATGGAAGAAAATAGAATGTCTATAGCAGATAAAGAGCTTTTAATTCAACAATTGAATCAACAATTAAATGATGAAAAAGTAGCAGATCAAAAGTTTCTAATTATACAGAATATGCAAAAGATTAAAGAGGAAATAGCTGTATTACGGGCAGAGGATGAGCTTATGCAAAGGCCTACTGAAATATTTTTGCCTGACATTTTTGAAGAAAAAAGAGCAATACCAAATGGATTTTTAAGAAGTGCTCTATTTGGTCTTGTAAAAAAAGGTAAAAGATCTATAGTTAAAGACGAAGCTATTTTTAGCATGAGCCAGTATGATATTAAATTTAGTGGTGAATACTTAGATCAAAATGATCAAGAGTTGTGGGATACATTAATTTATTTAGCAAAAAAGAATAACGTTGATAGTGAGCTAAGAATAACACTTTATGAACTTTGTAAATTAATGAACCTAAGTAATCAAAAAATTACCAGAGACAGATTGATTGTACGAGCAAAGAGACTTGCTTTCGGCAAAGTCACATTACGTGTTAGTGGTAAAGAATATTATGGTAGTTTGATTGATGATGTTTTTATTGATGGTAACGGAGATGGTAAGCTAGTTATCAGATACAATAAAAAAATGATTAATATTTTTTCAGATAAAGATTACACACTAATAAATCAAAATGTCCGTAATTTACTTGGTGATAACCAATTAGCAAGGTGGATTTATAGTTTTTATGAAAGTCATAATAACCCTATTCCATTAAAATTAAATTATATACAAACACTTTGCAGAAGCGTTTCAGAACTTAAAGGATTTAAACAAAAGCTTAAATCAGCTTTAGACCTAATTAAGCAAGCTTTTAAAACAGTGGATAGCAAATCTAATTGGAGCTGGGAGATTACCGAAAATAATTATTTAGTAATATATAAATATGGTAAACCAATTCAACAACAACTGTTTAAAAGATTTTAATTATAAACTAGGTTACTATCAGATACCGATAACCTAAATAATAAAACATAACAGTGTAATGCATTGTTATGTTTTATTATTTGATAATTGCACAATTTAGTTGAATCCTTGATCTAGGAAGTCAGTACTTTAAAGATAAATACCCGATTAGGTTACTATCAGATACTACCCGCGGTTAAACAATTATAAAACAGTTTCTTACATGATCAACAAATTTCATACAAATAAACATTTAATTTAACATAATACCCAAATCATATTTTTATCATGAATAATCAAGAAATTAGGTTACTATCAGATACCGAGTTAACATATTTTAGCACAAAACAACAGCTTATATTAATTTGACATGAAATTATTCACGCTCTTAACCAATTAGGTTACTATCAGATACCAATTAGGTTACTATCAGATACCAATTAGGTTACTATCAGATACCAATTAGGTTACTATCAGATACCAGAATAGGTTACTATCAGATACCAATTTACAACATATCCTACTGATTTTATGATCTTTAATAGCACCCCTAATCCTTATTTAATCCTTTAAATAATCATAGAAATAAAAATTTTTAGCAAAATTTTATCTCACTATGTGAGGTGAGTTCGCCCGCTAATACTCGTACCTCGTATAGCGCCCGCCCTAAGCCCCCTCACCTCAATAATAAAATAATTCGCAAGCGAATATTTTTAATCAAAGGGGGTAGCGAGCTACCCCCTTAAACCCCCACAATATTATAATAATTAAAAATGAAAATAAATCCACATAAATATCATATCCTAAATAATAATTTATCCCTAATGATATCCCAAAACGAGCGCAACATAAGTAATTAAGATTGATTGACGGCTTCAGAAAAGTCTCAACTATAAATAAACGTCTCTATAGTTGGCATTTTAAGGGCTATAGTAACAACTGGAATACAATATTGATAATTACCCATTAGGACATTAAATTCAAACGCTTCTAGAGCTTTAAATTAATCAAAAATCAAAAAAATTTATTATTATAATTTTTTGCTAACACAATTGTAAATTAGTTGCAATAATAGTGTTATTTAATTGTGTGTTTGGTAAGAAAAGCCAATAGCAACCCATAATTAAATAATGATTTATTCTACGGTTGCCGTTCACAAAAAATTTAACCTTTTGCATGTGGTTTAACATGTATTTACTCTTAAGGAATAGTTGTTTTAACTTGGCTGGCTAAATTTGTTACATAAGTTATGTAGTATATGTACGTTATGTATATTATTATGTTATAATACTTTATGTAATATAAATTAATGATGTATTTTAGGAGTTAGCTTATGGCTGCAAAAATAATTTCTCTAATTAATCAAAAAGGTGGCTGTGGAAAAACAACAATTACCATGAATTTGGCAGCAACTTTAAGTCTTAGGCATAATAAAAAAGTATTAGTGATTGATGGTGATACACAATCTAGCGCTACTAGTTGGGCAAATTGTGCAGCCGATGATTTACCGTTTCCTTGCCATGTTATAAGTTTAGCAAGTGCTGCAGGTAAAGCACATCGTTCTATTGTAAATTTTATTGCTGATTACGATGTTATTATTATTGACTGCCCTCCAAGTACTGAGACTGAATTTAGTGCATCAGCATTATTGGTTTCGGATCTTGCGATAATTCCAGTTAAGCCGAGTTCTACAGATTTATGGGCTATCAGCGGCATATTAAAATTAATTTCTGCCGCCGCTATGACCAATGAAAAATTAGTTTCTAAAATTGTGCCAAATATGTGTGAACCAAATAAACGATTATCACAAAGTATCATTAATTACTGCAAAAATGATGAAAATATTAATTTATTTAAATGTCAGGTTAATAATCGTTCTGTTTATGGTGAGGTTGCCTTGGCTGGTGAAAGTGTTTATACTTCAAAAAATAGTAAAGCTAAAAATGAAATTGCACTTTTAACTGATGAAGTTCTTACATATATTATGTAACTTACATAATATATTTTTCGACAGGTTAAAAATGATCAAACCTGTTATCAATTTAGTTACTTTAACTTAAAAAGCAACTTGTAATACTTTATGTATTTTATGTAAAATATTATAATATTAAGCTGTAAAGATATAGATGGGACATTATATGAAGAAGAATAATCTCAATGATTTAATCGGTAAATCTGTTAATCAACAAATAAATAAACCTACTGAAGCTATTTTAACTAATCAATTAATTAAAAATGCAGATAAAGCTATGGGGTTAGGTGATAATGAAGAAACTAGAAAAGTAAGTACTACAAAAAATCTAACTTTTACTTTTGGTATTGATGAAGTTGATAATATTACTGCACAAGTTAGTAGATTTGGACTTGCTGGTAAGACTTTAAATAAATCTGAAATAATTAGGATTGGTCTTAAACTATTAGAATTAACACCTGAAAATGAATTAGCAAATTTGGTTTCTTTAATTACAAAGCATCCTAAAGGTCGGCAGTCATAAACTATAAATACATAAATTATGTAAGTTAAATAAATTATTTAGCTTACAGTTTTTAAAAATTTGTTATTTATTGGAAAACTTATAATTGTTAGAACCCGTTTAGAATCTTCTTAAAATTAATGTTGCAAGAGCCAGTATCACCATATGTAAACTTGTATTCATAAGCCTCTCGCAATTTTTCCATAATCTACGCACTTTTCTAACCAACTAAATGAGCGATCGACTATCCAACGCTTTGGCAAGATCAGAAAACTATGCAGCTCATTTCTTTTAACAATCTCAACTGTTTCGTTTAGTATCTCATTAACAGTTTCAGCAGAATTTTCACCGCGATATCCACCATCTACCAACACGTTTTGTACTGCTATTAAATTATCTTTAGCAGCTTCAAACATTAATTCAGCACCAGCTATATCAGTTACATTAGCTGTAGTTATACAAATGGTATGTGGCAAGCCTTGGGTATCTACTGCTATATGACGTTTTATTCCTGAAATTTTTTTACCCGCGTCGTAACCTTTATTTTCTGCCGTATCGGTGTTTTTTACACTTTGCGCATCAACGATGCAAAAACTCATCATTTCTTGCATGCCAGCTTTTATACGTATCAAGCCTACCAGTTTTTTTTAAGACCATCTCCAACACACTGTCCGTTTCTGGTTTTGGTTTATCTGTCCATATTCTGAAATAAAAATATACTGACTCCTATTTAGGAAAATCGCTTGGCAACATCCGCCACTGACTACCACTTTTTAATACATAATATACCGCACAAAATATGTCATAAAGATCAATTTTACGGGGTTTAGTTTTCTTATGCGCAGACTCTAAATCAGGTAATATTAATTAAAATTGCTCTTTACTTATGTCGCTTGGATAGCTTTTTCGCATGTTTAACTCATTCAAAAATTTCAACATACATTAGTTTAATATTTTTTGGCAATTAATTCCAAACAGGTTCTTAGAATTATTATAAATTATTGTAGTACTTTACATAATTTACGTAACTTACATAATCTATGTAAGTTACTGCGGTAATTCAGATGCGTAAACCACAGGTTTTTTTAAACCTTGCTGCAACCAATTGATATTGCGAGTTTAGTATATATAAATTTCAATAATTAATAGTTAATTTATTTCTTCAAATGCCATTCTTGTAATACATCAACCTCTTCAAAACCTAATTTTGCATACAATGGTTTACCCATTGTAGAAGCATACAGGGGTCACGAGAGAATTCGGGCTTTTTAGTACGCTAAGGAATTTTCCGTCAAATACCCCGCCAATTCTCATCGTGTAATAAACCCTCATTTATTACATGTTCTAAATTATCTTCAAAAATAATCTAATTAACATCGTAAAATAGTAAAATATCTCATAAAATAATCAAAGTGTAAATTTATTTGATTTTATGTGAGAATTTACACATTTTTAACAATAGTTTTATGCCAGAGATATCACGATTTTTAGGAATCATTATTATGATGCAATAGCGAGATCATAATCCACCGCACATCCATGCTCGATACGGAGAATATTAAATCACTGTAAATATTAATAATCTTGTAATTAAGGATAAATTTCCGCGACACGCGCTTAATCTTGTTTTTGAATGGGTTGAATTACATAGAACAGAGCGACTTAAGGATTGGGAACTAGCGCAAAAACGCGAACCATTAAAAGCAATTACACCATTGGAGTAATAATTATGTTACATGTTAAATCTTGTCGATACGCCGAAGATTATAAATTAGCATTACAGTTTGATAATGGTACTGAAGGTATAGTTGATTTGCAAGATCTACCAGAAAGTGGAACTGTATTTGTACCATTAAAAGATAAAGAACTTTTTAGAAAAGCCAAATTAGAGGAATGGGGTGTAGTTACCTGGTTAAATGGTACCTTAGATATCGCTCCAGAATATTTATTTTTCTTAATAAATAAAACTAATCCAGAGTTTAAAAATCTCTTTATACAATGGGGATATTTGCAATGAACATTGGTTATGCAAGAGTATCAACGTTAGATCAAAATTTAAATCTACAAATTGATGCGTTAAGTAATGTCGGGTGTGAACGCATCTTTCAAGAAAAATTACTGGTACAAAATTAGCACGACCACAATTACATAAAGCAATTGAATATGCTCGAGCAAATGATGTAATTGTGGTGTGGACGCTTGACCGCTTAGGTCGTTCATTGAAAGACCTGCTCACGATAGTAAATGATTTACAGCAGCGACAAATTGGACTTAGATCACTGCATGAAAATATTGATACTACAACGCCAACTGGGAACTAATATTTCATATATTTGCTTCATTAGCTGAATTTGAAAAAGACATAATAAAAGAGCGAACTAACGCAGGGTTAGAGGCGGACAGAGCCAGAGTCCGGCAAGGTGGACGGCCTAAATCATTGACTGAAAAACAGATACAGCTATTAAAAACTCTACATAAAGATAAAGACACTCCTGTAGCGGAAATTGCCAGACTAATAAATATCTTAATAATGTAGAAAATGCCTCGTCCTAATGTTTTATTTAAGCTTGAAAAACAGTCTCTATTAGGGGTTATCATGTAAAATCCAACGAACTTCGATAACGATTGCTAACATTAGGTTATACTGAGTGTACCAAAAATAGGTGTTTTTGGTACAGCCTACATAGCGAGTTGAAATTATGAAAGATGTATTTTGTAAATTAAGCAGATTTAAATAAGTTCATTGGACTTGGTTCAATATATAAACATAACCCAAGGTGGGCAAATAGAGCTGGAGAGCAATGGGACTATTAAAAATATTTGGACAAGCATCTAAAGAAAATCCTCAGCGTTTAGATCGTGATTACTCAATTGTAAACCATAACGAAAAAAAATCATAGGCGAATCCCTACTAGCTCTCTAGTTATATATGGGTATTTTAGCCCATCCCCCGAAATTGGCGGTTTAGCTATCCTCATCCAATTCATTAACATTATTGTCGCTAAATTTCAATTTGCTCACAATTTGCGAAATTGACTCTATCTTATGGTGATTTTTAAAAATATAGTTCCCGTAAACATTAATGTGCGGTGATGTGGCTGGCGAGGTCCGCTTGAATTCTTCTTTTGCTTTTTCATCATTTTCAATATCTCTGGTGGCAATTATGTCAGAGAGTATCCTTCCATT
>JAIETT010000085.1 GCA_019744945.1 Burkholderiales bacterium | reverse complement strand
CAAGAGAACGCTTACGTTGTGATCTTTGTGGATATACTTACTTTTATTCATCCATAGATTATACTAAGTCGCGGCAAGCCGCGAGGAATTAAACCCAAAGAGATTAAAAATATTGTTACTAAAATAGCCGAAAAATAACTTTATTAGGATAAACGCATGCAGACTAAGCTAATTGCAATTCAGGTTCGTGAGAATTCACCAATACATCTTGATTTAAATGATTCGATAGAATGTTCTGATTTTTCAAACCATGAGGATGTAACCCTACACATCAACAGTAATTCATTAAACCTTAATTTCGACTTCTCATCTTATACTCAAAATAATCTAGACCTTTGGTTCATAGGGGAAAATCTTGGATATACAAGTCATCTACCACCACCAACAGTAGATAATCTTAAAACTGGCATAAATTATGAAAAGTATGGCTTGATTGGTATAAAGAAAAATGAGAATCAAATTTCATTTAAAATTATCAAGAACGATGTACCTAATGATCTAATGGGTAAAATAGTGCCTATTTAATTAAGACAAATAATTTTATATTAATGCACTTTAATTAATTCCATATCATCATGAGCAGACTTAATTCGAGCTTTGAGGGAGTTATTTTCAGATTCTAATTCTGCAACTCTGTCAATGATTTTTAATCTTAATTTAGCTGAATACCCAGAAGTTAAACAAAGCGTTAATCTTTTATCTAACTCAAACATGGTATTCAGTTTAACTCCAAAACCAGTATTTTGTTCATAACAAACTGTTCTATACTCACTATCCAAATCTGGGTAGCTTGGTTTAAGCTCTTTAAGCATAGCTTTAATATCACGATTAATATGTCCAACTGTTTTTCCAGTTAAATCAGCAATGTCTCTACTAGTCATTACCAGATGAGTTTTAATAAGTTCTTCTAATTTAATTAAGTGCATATCATTATTCCTATTAAATAAGCTCCACTAAAAGGTGGAGCTTAGAATTTGCCTGATTATTTGAATTATATTGGTTTAGATCATCTTACCAGCCTTAAAATCAGCTAACGTCAATCCACTAGTAAACTGACAATGCGCCAATTCTTTGAACGATTGCCAGCGTCCAACCCATTCAAGCCCAACACTTTCAGCTATCTCACCGCATTTATTAAATAGCTTGGTGTCGTTCCACGGGATTTGTCCACCAATCACTGGTGCGAAATCAAAAGCTACTTTGTAGTTGTGAAATGATTGACCGGCTTTTGCATTGGTCACAATCTTGCCAGTTGCGGTTCTGCCCTGAGCATACAGCGCATTTTGACTTTCGGCATCGCGATATGTGCTAGTTATAATTACTTTAACGCCCTGCTCTGCACATTTGGCAATAAATAGTTCTGCAAGTGCTTTAACCTTTGGATGTAAATCATTAATATCTTTACTGTTAATCATGTTTAACCCTTATCGTTTTATTTTAAAAGTACTGCAGTTTGGATGTGCTTGTCCTGCTTCCGCTTTGCAGTTATAACCATCCCATAGGATTGTATCTGTGCCATTGTCCATAGTATCAAATCCATGGTTGATAACTTTAGCCGTATTTGAGCTGTCATTAGCTATACTTTTTCTAAACCATTTCATGAACCCAGATGGATTGTATTCTAGTTTATTTTCACTAGCATCTAGTGATGTATTGCTGTTATACCCCCATAAACCCCACATGTAAGACACATGAGAATTTAAGGCTAAAACATTGTAGCCATAGTTCATATCGCTGCCTGCATCATGTGTGGTCATCACGAATGAATAATAACCATCATGGGCTTTAAGCTGCTTAGATGATGTGTTAATTTCAAGTCGCGCACATTTACTTTCATTAGGAGCTAAATAAAAATCATTGAGTACTTTATTTGGCCGAGCAGAGCCATCCCACATATTGTTATCAGAATCGTCAAAAGAATTAACGTATTTCTGAGTACCCGTGATATTCTTGATGCATACCCAAGTTTCCTTGGACGATGCAAAAGCATTAAAAGTTACAAAAACAAAAGCCAACAATAATAATTTTTTCATGATTAATTCCTTTTAAGTTCACAAGTTAGATTGTATGTGCCATGGCAATAACTTGCACTTACCGCAGCACTGTTATAATAACCCGTGGCGCAACTACTGAGCGTTAGAGCTATTATGCTTAATACTAATGTTACCCGACGCATTCGTGCCCCCATAATTAATATTGGTACCAGATTCTTTGCTATAATCTGTGTGTGTTTTGTTAGTATCAACATTCAACGATTGAACACCTGAACACGCCACTAACACCACACAACTCAATAAACTAATTAGTCTTTTCATTCTTTTTTCTTTCTTAAAATAAAATTAACAATACTTACCGTACCAATTTTTAAAATTAAGAGCCTAGTCATTCTTTTTACCTGTTCTAAACTCTTTATCGCCCCATCTAACGACCACCCCGCGAGCTAGAATATATCCAACCCACCCCACACCAAAGCCCAGCAATATAGCTAGATGTAATGGTTCAAGTTTATCAATGATGTGTGTCATCGCATCCCTCTGCCCTCAATTTCAGGACCAGCACTAAAATAATAAACACAGCAAAAGCCCAACTATCAGTGCGCGATGATTTACCGGCTAAACTCAACCCAAAGTTTACTAATAATAAAAATAAGCTAACGTATTCAATCATTGCTTTGTATTTCACAGTTTTAATTCTGTCTAAGGCCATTAAAATATACATAGCCCCAGCTATTACAATCAGTGAATTAAATACATAGGTAATCACTTGCTGATAATGTCCAAACAAAATGGCAAAACCACCTAAGCACAGCAATAGTGCCCCCATGATAACGTCGTATATTTTACTAGGGCCATGCACTCCCATAGCGGCATCTAATAAGTATGTCCAATATAATTTAATTTTCATTATACAATTAATCCTTTTAAAACAGCCTCAGTTCTAGGCATAATTCCGCCACATTCGCGCCCCATATCTACAGCTTTGCCACTTGCCAATGCTTCAGCAATGGGGGTGTATGTTGCCCCATTGTCAAGCGTAATAGCAGTGATATTTATGTATGCGGCAAAACTACCAATTAATCCCATATTGTAGTTACTATTTGTGCGTACAAATTGTTGTAAATTTAACATTACATATTCAATATCAGCACCAGTGGATGTAACTTGAACATTACCCTTCATTACCACATCATTAATTTTTAGTGAGCTTAGACCCGTGGTAGTGTATGGATTGTTACCAATGGTGCTTAACGGCTTGCGCAGAACAGTACCATCGGTTTTTTGTACATACAAGATTACGCCCGCGATATTTAAGTCTGTTAATACATCACCACCACTGCTATATGAAGTATTGATCACACTGAATGCTAAGTCAACTGTAAACTGAAGACTAGAGCTAAAACTAAAATAATATGTTGGCGTCATGCCAGATGAAGCACTGGCATATGGGGCTACTGCGTAAGGCACGTATGGCACTAAAGTTCCGCCCGTCCAGTATTGAGTGTAAGTGCCTAGCGTTTGCCCTAAGTTCTGAACAGGTACACTGGCCTTATACTGCGTAGTCGGTGGAGTAGATCCAACTGTACCAATTAACCGCCACTTTGTTGTAGCTGTGGCTGGGGAATCTCCAATAGCTGGTTCGGCCATTGTTACATACTGACCACCATTGTATGTAACTACATCACAGACATCATATGAGCTATTATTGAATTGATATTTTTTATCAGCTCTCCACTCATCTTTAAACGACATGTTGCCGTAAGCAGGTATTCCTCTCGTTATAACTGAATCAGTTCCCATTTAAAAATCCTTATAAAATTGTTACTTGAGCAAACATTGTGTTAACTACAGCTGTATTATTAGCTTCTGCATAGACAACTTGGGCTTGGATGCCAATAGCTATAAGATCAGTTACAAGTGTTTGCTTGGCACTAAAATTAGCATTGGTATAACCATATTGCGCTTTACTTAATGTAGTTTGCGTCTGTGTTCCAAGATTAACCAATTGCCCGCCAGTTGTTAACCCTAACACTTGGATATTTACATAATAATTAGATTGCGTAATCGCACTAATATTGTAGAAAGTCAGACGACCGCTAATGCTAATAGTTTGTCCACTTGCAACAACTAGACTAAATTGCTGAGTAATATTCATTAATCCAGTTGAATTACATAATAATCCGTTCTGGGTTAGTTGCGTAGTTCCGCTGCTATTTTTTAATACAACTACTGCAGGAATTGCTGCATCAGCATATACACTCGAAATCGGCACATTAAACGATAGAATGTTCGCAGGAGTTTGCCAAATTGGTATAATTGGAGCTGAGTTGCTTAATGTTAGCACTTGCCCAGCTACGCCAGCCCCTAGGCGAGTAGGGAAACCATTTGCACCAGCATAAATCATATCACCAGTGGCGGTCATTGGATTTACTAGCCCGTCCTTGCCATCTTTTCCATTAGCACCATCTTTGCCAGCCACACCCTGTATTCCTTGGATACCCTGTACCCCAGTGTCTCCTTTCGCGCCTACATCGCCCTTAACACCTTGGATTCCTTGTGCTCCAGTATCACCTTTTACACCAGGTAAACCTTGTGGACCAGTGTCACCTTTATCTCCCTTATCACCTTTTTGACCACCTCCCCCACCAAATTGGCTCCACGCACTCCATTTTTTAGTGCCGTAATCGTAATATTCTTGCCAGCCAGAACCATCACTATCAAAAACAGTTTGATTAACAACTTTATCATAATTATCTTTATAAGCGTAAACAACGATAGCTGTTTTAATACCAGTTGCGGGTGGACCATTTAATAGTGTGGCATCGCTATAAATGCCATATGTGCCAGCGTCCAACATACTATGAAAATCAACAACTCGATTGCTTTGCTGGACTTGTGAGCTAGCTAATGCAACTGAAGCTGGTGCGGCCAAGGCAAAAGAAAACTGCGCTATAAGCGCAGTTACAAAAACTAAAAGTAATTTCTTTATATTCATGGTTATAACTCCAAAAATTTCTGCATAAATTCTGGGGTGGTTGGCATAACGCTACCATCACCAAGCGCAACATCTAATAACTCAATACGCCAAACGTCAAACTCATCGGGTTCATTACCTTGCATTTTAGCTTGATACACATCATGTTCAAAGCGATCTGTTTGAATTAGCATTCTGTTAGCTTGATTTCTTAATGCTTGTGCTACTTCAATAGCTTGTCTTGCCGCTAACTCCTCTGGTGTATATTTATCAACAATCTGAATCTCACCGTCAACTAAAATAATGTTCTTTAATTGACTGTTAAGAGCGTTTAAATATTCATCATGTTGATCTCCATCAATTATAAAAGCATTTTCTGGCAGCGCGTCATCTTGAAACAATAAGTGAAAACCATCAAACTGATTAGCCGCATTAAATTTTACGTATACTTTATTCATCTTAATTTCCTATCGCTGTCCAATATACCATTAAAGTTCTAGGGTTGCCATTTGAATCATATGCTCCAACATTGACACCAGATGTTGTTAATGAATTTTTGTTAAAGTATGCACCGAGAACATCAGTTGATTCATCTTGGTAGGAAGCTGTGCACTGAAAATTCAAACAATTATTTGGAAAAGTTATCGGAAAAGTCAAAGCAACGTAAGTATTTTTTGGAACACTAATTGCGCCCCTTTGAATTATTCTGCCCGATGCGTATACATCATAACTGTTAAGCGCTGTAGAGTTGTTAGTTATACCTTTACCATTGGCTGTTAATGCATTGCTCACATGGGCAGTATTAGCAATTCTGTAGCTCTTGTCATTTGTTGCTATGTCATAGTTATAATAACTATTACCATAGAAATTTGTATTGTAGAGCGCACTTAAGCGATACAGTGTTGTAGTTCCATTGGTTGCCAATAAATTACCACCAACATATAATGGCTGTGCGATACCTGTCGTAGAGCTAACAGTTAAACTAAAACCTCCAAGAGACCCATTGATATAAATAAAATAAGTTTTAGCTATAGCTGGTAATTGTATATTAACATCGCTCGTTAACACTCCGCCAATTACTATTCCACTCCTTCGCGCTTGAGCCTCTGTAATAGATAGAACACCATCAATTACAGCAGAAAAATTAATGCTAGCAATTTGAGTTACTGCATTGTTAATCGCTGTCATGTTTGCTACTTGGGCGGTAGTGTCAGTAATCGCTGGAGTTGGGGCTGTAAATTTACCTTCTATGACTCCAGAATTTAACCTAGTCTCACCACTAACCTTTAATGTTTTAAATTGTGCTGGCAATGCTCCGCTATTTAAAACGTTATCAGTAACTAAATTACCGTAATCAATTTTATCTACCGTTACTTTAATGCGTTGGTCGCTACTGTAACCAATATAAATCTTATTTCCTAATTGATCAATACCGCCACCTTGTTGGATTGGCATATAGTTAAGCTTAATTTGATAATTTTTATCAGTCCACTTTTTAATTAATTCATCTTGCTGATTAACATATCCAACATCAGCATAACCATCTAGCCGAATATTAAACTCGACTACTTCAATATTTGAAATTTTAACTCTCGCAGTAAAGCTAATTGTTACGGCTTTAACATCATCTGGCGCCGGCTTATATGTCTCATTAGCTATTCCAATCGCAATTAAATCACCAACATCGTCAAAAATCCCGTATTCGCGTATATACCACCCACCAACATTTTCGGGGATGACCGTATTTAAAAGTAATGTATCTTTATTTTCTGGATCGGAAGAGGCGCTGTCTATTAGTTTGCGATACTTTTCGCTTCGTAATTTTGTTTCTTTTCCGGTTGGGGCATAATTCCCATCGCCAACAGCAAATGTGGTTAATTTAACCGTAGTTTTAGCAGCTATTGCCGCTGCTATTTTAGCTAGTCCAACCTCTGTGATTATGGTATTTGATGTCATTGTTTATCTCTCACTGTAATATTAATAGTTGTTGAAATCGCTACATATGTAGTTGATTTTAGAGCTACATTTTGGATATAACTCAGCCAACTTCGAGTATTTTTATACTCTAAAATTAAAGCATTTAATAATTTCATTCTTTCTGGCGGCAAAGATTCTGCACCAGCGATGGAAATTTGGAAATTATATGGCTTGCCACCATATTCAAACCATTCCAAAATATCGCCGCGAAACCCTAATAAATTAAGTACATATTGAATTCCAGCCTTAGTACCTTTTAATTTTTTAAGTTGAACGTAATTTTTAATAAAATTAATTTTGTCTTGTCGAGTAGCAATTAGTGTCATTTCTGGTGAATTGGCTATATTGCACTCAACAAGTAAATAATCTAAAGTTAAATCATCCAGATAATTCAGGCGAGTAAATAATATTTTGTCAATACACGCGATGATCTCATCGATTTCAGGCTGCACCGACGCGCAAATCCACTGTATTTCTTGGCTAGATTTTAAAGTGGCTGGCATTAAATCAATTAACTTGGTATTGAGTATATCCATTAGCAATCTTCCTCAATACCGCCAAACTCAACGCTACAGCTTATATTTTTGCCAACTTTCCACGAATTTAATTCCGTTTGAACCGGGTTATCAATTTGTGTCCGTCTGGCTCCTGCCGCCATAATTATTTGATTTAATACCGAGGGATTAATCGCGCGGCCAAGTTTAGTCTTGGTTAAATAAATGAAATTCTGTATCGCTTTATTAACGTTATCTTGCACTTGACTGATTTCAATATTAGTTTTAGAGCTAATCCAATATTTGAGTTTAATGCTATAGTCAACTTGTGTGGGTATGGCAACTTCAACGTTATCAGTTAAAGGACGCTTATCGCTTGGATTACAAGTTGATAAGATTAATTCCAGCTCAGTTTTGGTTGGCATCCTACCGTCAGCCATTAACGGCACGATTCGCACAACTCCAGGCTCAGGCGAATAAACTTCGACATCAATAACATCAGTCGTGGCCGATTTAGCCCAATATTTATAAGCATTGTCTGGACCAGCCGTGGACAACGCTTCAGGTGCTAGCAATCTACGCTCTCTTAATGAATCATTGGACTCATCATCATCACCACCTGCAGAATCATCGATATTAACCACTCCGCCGATATAAGCAATGGGATCAACAAGATTAGTTATTAACCCAGCCTTATACAAATTACCCGCATCACCACCAATAGTAGCAACACAAATAATTAAAGCCGAAATATCACCCGATTGAATAGTTACGCTCTCAGGAACCTCAAAATAAAACTTACTATCTGCAGTTACTCTGGTACCTTTTTTAATCGTCAATCCATAGCTCAATTTCTGCGTCATTGTAAAAACCATGCTAACTCTAGCTTTAACCGCTTCTTTAGCCTTTAGCCCAAAATCTGACACTCGATGCTTAAGATAATCATCTTCAGCATAAGCCAATAAATTTTGTTTGCCGGTAAAGTCAATTGCGGCACGTAAACTAACAAATTGAGCGGTAAATACTTCAAAAAGAGTCGTAGTTGGATCAGCTGGTGCTAATGTTCTACCTGATAACTCTTTATACTTTGCAAGCATACCGTTTTTTATAGCGTCTGGGTCTTTTGCCGCAAAGGTTATTGGTGGTAAATTGTAAATCATAAATATCTTTCATCAACTGATAATAAAATTTTTGGTGAGAGCTCACCATCGATATTAGCCTCGTTCCAGCCTATCTTTAATATCTCGGCACGCGGTTCATATTCTTTAACTAGCTTAGTAAAATTTTGAGTGAATTTTATTTTAGCAACATCAACCGGTTGATCAATAATATCTGGATCTACGCCCTTACTGCGTGCATAAGGAACTTCACCGCGTTTCAAGCTAAACAAGTGCAAGATATTTTGCTGCACCTCTTCCAAAACCGTGGCTGGCTTAAAATTTATCTCAGTTTTGCCAGCTAAATTTAGTACAAGTTTCATATTTCACCAAATAAAAAAGACTGTTATTACAATCGGTTACATTATACACACTTAATTTAACCAATTGAATTAATTTAATATTTAATTATACTCTTTGAATTTAACAGATAAATCTAGCTCAGTAATTTGCCCGAACCAGTTCACATCTTTATAGCTCTTGCTGGTTGAGGTAATCACATATTCACCCAACACATTTTCGCCTAAAATCAAATCAAAAATATCCCCATTGCTGCGATACTCATCAAACAAGATAAGCGCCGCAGCTGGATTAACCCCAAACCATGACGATAATTTAATGTTCAGACTTACTTCATCAAGATTTTCACCGATAAACTCGAGCTTGGGTTTTTCACCGACAATTTTATGCTCAGCATACTCAACCGATGAGTTATGCTCTGCATCGCTAAAGGTCATGGTCTTTAACGGGTTTACATAAAATATAATCTCGCCAAATCCACCAAGTTTACCCGTAGCGATGCTTATTAAACTATCAACGATGCTCATGCCATAATCCCTATGCTATTAATTGTTAGTTCCAATAAAAAAACCACCCGAAGGTGGCTTTAGTTATAACTATCTGTTTTACTCGGTTACCGGTTTGGCTGGTAACACTCAAATTAATGCTTGGTTGGCTCGGTAAAGAGTAACGCCAGATCATCGGTATCAACATACAGCCGATCTTCATGTTCCAGAAAACGCACCATCCGCCCATTAAAATAATTACTAAATTTTTCTGCCATTTTATGCTACCTTATTTAAAACTGCATTTATATCAATCTGATACACATCTCGCCATGCTTGCGCTGGATACGAATGTACCGCACCATAGCGGTCATCTGGAATGTCTTTAATAACTAAACCATTTCGATTACAGAAGTAAGTTAATTTCAAACCGCTAACTTTTATATATTTCAGCCGACTTTGCACTGCTAAAATTGTTGCATACTCATATTCTGACACAGGGCTGCTTAATTTTGCCTCAAGTTGACAAATTTTCTCATCGCGTAACTTGAGCTTATCATTCGCGCGGGCTAATTTGCCTAATGCTGAAGCTTCGCGCTTGGAGCCAATTTGCGCCTTTTCTCGAATCGTTTGGCAAAGTTCTTTACTTAAAAAATTATAGTCGATTAAAAGAGATTCTTTTTCTTCCTCGGATTTGATCACCATCAAGGCCAAATCTTTGGCGCTCGGTAATGCTGGAGCTGTAGTAACAGGCTGTGCGCTAATTTGTGGCACACCACCAGCTAACTGATTTTCTAATTCTTGCCAGCGATCCACTAAATCGGCGGTAAATTCTGGCGATAGTTGCGCGACTACCACATAGCTATCTCGTTTGTTAACATGGTATACCGTTTTAGGGCGGCCAACTTTACTTTCAGAGTTTTCCTCAATTTGAGTAAAACTAATTAACTCTTTGTTCTGTAACATTTCCATCGTGCGTTTTACGTTATCATGACGACGTTTAACAACATTTGCAATCTCTTGGCTCGACATCATTAACGGCTCGCTTGCCTTAACTGGATTTAATTCAATTTTATTTGTCTCTGGTGACGTTTGAGGTGCTGCTGGCTTAAATAATGGCATTAGCGTGTTTTTTACAAATTCAAGTACATGAGATATATATTTAGCTTCTGGCGCATTAACAATTAGCTCACCAATTTGAGCTATGCTAATGAAAAAATCTTCTCGTGGGACAAATCCTTTATGGTTAGTATATTGTAACAGCATCGGCTTAGATAAAACTGCCTGTGCTGATTCTTTGGTATACCCCAAATGCAAAAAGACTGGATAAGCAATAACCAGTTTGTTTTCGGTGTCAACAAATGTGAAGCAGTTAAGAAGATTTTCTAAAACGTGTTGTTTTGATTCCATGGACAAATTTATAGCCATTGGCAATTGTTTAGTCATGATGATTTCCTTACAGGGAAAGTTGTTTTGAATTATCTACCTTGTGGGTAGGGCTGGAGCTCAAAACACCGCTGTAAGACGGCTGGACATATTCAATATATTAGTCGCACTCCAACCCATTGATTTTTGGGCGTGGAAAATAAAAAAGCCATTGAACGGTTGGCGCCGCTTACAGTTAACTAAAGGAGTTTTGAATTCCTGCCCGTATTATATCATGATTTACAAATTTGTAAATTCCTTCTTGCTCTTACGACATAAACTAATGATATGCTTTGATTCCTCAATTTGAGTAATCCATAAATGTAAAATGCACCTCTTCGGGTGCATTTAATTAGTATATTTTTTCATTTTCAGGCGTTAATTCCAGCTTAAATTGTTCCATTAGTGCCATATTGTTAATTTCATTTTCATAAAAATTTCCACCATCCCCACAAAACTGTTTCCAACGTGCAATATACCCATCAAAAATATTTATATCAAATTTCAACAGTCCTTTTATAAATTGATCACTTTCAGATTTTGTCTCAATATTTCGGAAGAAAGACCTAAATTTACTATAATTATCTTTCTTAATGAAACCAGCCAGTAAATGTTTAATATCAGACTTCTGCTCATCTTTAAATGTCATACTAACAAACAAGCCGAATAAATTTTTTAATTGAACATATGTGAATGGTAATTTTAATATATAAGATCTATGATTTAAAATTCTGATCAATAAAGATTCATCTCTAAGGCACATTTCTAAATCTAACAACATCAATATATGCACATATCTACTAGAAATTTCCTGATCTGCAGATATTTTTGGCGATATATAATAGGTATTTAAGCATTGGTTTAGATCATTAAAAGACAAATACCTCAAATTTGTTATCAGCTCAGAGTGGTAAAACTCAATATTTTCAACATTCTCTTTTAAATCCGTTATTATTGAAGCTATATGTTCTTTCCTGAAAGTTTCATATAATTCATGGCCTTTATTTGATAATGCATTTTGAATTTCATTGTTATACTTTTCCACTTCATTCTGAACCATTAGTGTATTGTCCAATGACTCCTTAACTACTTTCGATGAGTCATTGATTATACCAACAATTTTTTCTGCTTCAGCAAGATAAGATTCTACAACTTTATCCACTCTCTTAACGCTGTTTGACGCACCGTTAGCCGCTTTTTCAGAAGCAATAACAATATTTTTAATCTTGCTAATCTGTTTTTCAGATGCCTTAATTTCTCTATACCTTGCTGTAATTATATTAGATATGTAAAATCCCAGAACTGCAATAATTAAGGTAAAAATCCCCAATATAATAGACATTACCATTAGAGTATTGTTTAGTAAAGAATATAAATTGCCGATTTGACTATTTAACGCACCGATGCTGCCGCTAACATCATTAAACTGGCTTTTTACATCTTTATCCAAATAATGTTTTAGTGCCTGATTATTTCCATTTAATTTGCTAATATTATTGATTATTTGTCCGCTACTTTCTAGCACTGATTCATTTACCAACTGATACTCACTCACGCTCTCGATTGCATTAAGACTACTGGTGTAGTCTTTTTTTGAACATTGTGTCAAAAATATGCTAAAAATAAAGACAATCAAAAAAGCCACTAGAACCTTGCTACCATTCTTTATGATGTTTTTAAGATAATTAATCGCATCTCCCACTGAATCTGTTGTTGTATTATTCGGTTCTTGTGCGCTTTTTTCTTGTGACATTCTTATTCCCCAATATAAATTATTAAGGTATTATACTGGAATAACACTTATTTCAATGTTAAAATTAATGCGTGCAAGGATTTCAGAACAGCAAAACAAAATATCACACCAACAACCGCCCACATCCAACTTCTAAAATTTTTATTTGTTTCAAATTTATCAGCCATTTGATTAGCTACTTTATTTATTCTCACCTTGACTCTATCCATTCATGCCAATAGAAAAGGCTACCCTTAGGGTAGCCTTTTTTTGAAGTTAAATAGATGACACCGTTGGTAACTCTAGTACATTAATCCTTCATCATTAATGTCTTCAATAATTTCATTGCGTTTTAAACTGTTAACAAACGCAGGACCATCACCAGTAAGATGACTCCCATCATCTCGACGTATACCATCATCGTCTGAAAATGTTACTAGGCACCCATAATCTTCTTTCAATTTTCTAATAATCTCAGTACCAATACCTTGCCTTATATATCCAGAAAAGAGATTTAAATGTGTAATATGACAACGCTCATCCTGAATGCGTTCATAACCATCATATTCTTCATCATTATGTTCCCATGAAATACTTCCTGCATTCACTTCTTCATTGTCTGATAATAACTCCGTAACTTCACAACCATTATCTAAATCAAATGCTAATTGAATTCTTCTTCCGTCTTTCAAGTCATAAACAAAAACATCACCTTCGATTTTTACTAATTTAAGTTTAGTATTACCCATATTTTACTGTCCTGTAAATATTAGACCATAACAAATATTATAGTCAATATTACATATAAGAAGATAATACGGAATTTCAAGTTAGTGATTTGCAATCCAAACACCAACACCTATTGCAATTGGCACTAATACCGCAGCTAACGCTGCTATACTAATTGCAAAATATAAAAACTTGCGTAATTTATCATGTTTTTCGATTAATTCACTCATTTTAACCGCTCCTTTGTCAGCTTTTAGCTTGACTTCTGTCTTGTTTTCGATTATAATATCCTTTCTTATTCTTATGAAAAAACCCCGACATATGAGCGCTAACTCGTCGGGGTTTTGCTTTTGCATCAACCTTTACCCAACCACACCATCACCTGACATACCGCTAACTGGTTTGCTATCTCCATCGAGTAATTTACCAGCTTTATGCTGATGTTCCAGCCACGGCTTATTATTGATGATTAGCTTACCATTCAGATTAATTACTTCTGCATTAATGGTTACCTCGCCAGCACAATCGATAATTAGCTTATGTTCTTTGCTATCATAGCTAACTACCGTACCATCGGGATAAGTAGTTGATTTAACATTTTCATCACCACAAGGCGGCAAATCTACATCATTGTAAGTAATCGCAAAAATCACTCCGTCCGATAAACTTGGTGCGATAAAAGCACACCAGCATTGATCATTTTTATTTGGTAAATCATATTGTCTGTTTCTTGTACCAATTACGCCAATTGGTAACTCACCTGACACCGAATCACTGTCCGCAAAATAGACTCTAGCCGTGTATTTTTTGGGGTTAACGTCGTAAATTTCACCAACCCGAATAATATTATTTGTGATCATTCCTCAATCTTTCCTAAACATCGATGCGCCACAAAAGATGTCCGATAACCTGTAGTTTTAGTATGGGTGGTACTCTCAATATAATAGCGTCCGCTATATTGACCATAATCAACTATCTCAACCGTTATTCCAGCCATTAGTTCAACATTTCCCATAACTTCACCTGATATCACCCATTCGCCACGATTTTTACGCCGTAGTGCCGCTAGTGCCTTGCGTTCAGCTTCCGCCGCGTTCTTGAATCGCTGTCTGATGTGTAATACTTTACCGCCACCGTTGACATTCGCTTTATCTAAGTAACTCTCAGTGGTGGTTGGTACATTTTTTGCTTTAGCTTTGCCTTTTTTAACTACCGTATGTGCCTGAACCCACTCTTGGTTAGTTTTAGCCAACTCAGCCATGCTTGCGGTTTTATGGTTTACTTTTGCAGTATGCGTTTTTTTCTTATTAGGGTCATAATATGTAGCCTTACATTCTTTATATAAATCATAGCCCTTAGCTCCAGCATTACGATTGCTGATATCATGTTTGCTAATAATTAAAGTCGGTGCCGCACATTCTAATTCTACTTGACTCAAGACAAACAAGGTATCGCCGTCAAGCTTAAGCATAAAATCATTATCATCTGCTAATTGCGATAAGAATTTAAGATCGGTCGTTTCAGTTTGGTCACAAACCTCCAAATCTACATCATCACCACTAAATTTAAGTTGCATCCCGTGGGTCTCTGCTATTGACTCACACACCTCTTTAAGTGTTGTATGCTCCCATTTTTCGGTGTAAATTGTGCGGCGAATACCAGAATTAAGCGACGATACCGCTTTGATCTCAATCTTATTTGGTGGTCCCGACTCTACTACCAAATCAATTTCAAACTCTCCGCAATATAAACTATCTTCATCACCTTGAGTATCCCAATCATTAGCCCAAATAGTCGCCTCAATTTTATCGCCACGCTCAGGCATCCATTCATTAGTAAATAGCTCATCACGGTCATCAAGCGTGATAGTTAAATCATCAACTTCAACACTAGTTTTATCGTTAAACGTAAAGCCAAGTAAATACGGCGCAAGATCACCAGTAACATTCTTGCCATCTATGCTTATTTGAACGTAGCTATTTCGCGCAGTTTTATTTAACATGCTCACCTCTTCCACGGCGGTAAATTTACCTTAGATTTATTTTGGACAATCTCAGGAATATTTAGCACTACACCAGCTTCAAATTTAACTACTTTTGAATATTTAAAATTGGCATCAATTAACTGGTTGCTAAGATACTCCGAGCCAAGTTGTTCTTTTGCAATTTTATCCCACATATCACCAGCTGCAGTTGTGTAAGTTTTAGCCATAATTATCCAATGCTTAGTTTATTAATACGCCAATCGAGACGAATCGTTCCACGCTGTAAAATTATTGCGCTCTTGGCCAGACGCTTTAACCAGCGCTCGTTCAATATCTTTTACATCACCACCACCGCTAACATTAACTGTGTAGTTGGGACTATAATTAACTGCAGCTGGTTTTGAGCGTGCTGCGTTACTTTGCTGAAGCTGTTTAATTGACTCATCAAGATTATTCTTCTCAACTTTGTAATTAACATTAATGTTCTTATCTCCAGCACCAGTCATCCAGTCAAATGCTTGACCTAGTTTCTCGCCAAGTTTATATAATGGATTAAGTTTAGCAAGTAAATCTACAATGCTATTTCCAAAACTACTTACGGCTTGAGTAATGTCTTTCCAATATATAATTACCGCCGCAATAGCCACTCCCAAAGCAACAACTCCAGCAACTATCCAAGTTATAGGATTTGCCAAAACAGCGCTATTAAATACCCACATTGCCGCAGCCGCAGTTTTAAGCGCGATTGCTAGAGTTCCAGAAAATAAAAATGCTAATGAAGATACTGCAATAGTTACACCAGCTAATGCACCAGCTACCGCTAGCCCCCATTTAACCAATGTACTGTGCGATTCTACCCACGGGCGAATTGTATTCACAATATTTGAAATTGCCTTCACTGCACTATTAATTGTTGGCAAGAGCATTTCACCTATTGTTATAGCTACTCCCGCAGTTTGATTTTTTAACAACTGAATAGCGTTCTCAGTGGTTTTACTTCGAATGCCAAACTCTTTAATCATTAACCCAGAATATTTAGACTCGTCGCCAACCAGCGTTAAATTATGCTTCACCTGATCTAGGTTATTCATAATTCCTGCAATTGGTGCAATAGACTCCTCACCAAAAATTTGCTTAAGTATTGGTGCTTGTTTTTCTGGAGTTAACTGCTTGATTTTTTTAAGTACCTCCAACATCGGTGTAACGCCACCTTTTTGCAAATCTTTACCAAGTTGCACAACATTAATTCCAAGCGATGCAAACGCAGTAGCTTGTGATTTAGTTGCTGTCGTACCCGATGATAACGTAAGCATCATTTTCTTTATACCAGTTGCAGCAATTTCAGCTTTAACCCCAGCACCAATTGAGGTGGCCGCCAACGCAGCAACCTCTTGAGTTGAGACTCCAGCGATTTTACCCAACGCACCAATACGAGTAACTACATCACCGATTTCGCTACCAGTTGCGGCCGTGTTATCACTTAATAAATGCACTTGATCAGCTAACTTAATAACCTCTGGCTGGGTAAGCTCAAATGCCGAACGCCATTTTGCTAACATATCGCCAGATTGTTCCGCACTAATACCCCAAGCTGTAGCCATATGCGCGGCATCTTCGGTAAATGCTATTAAGTCAGGTCGATGAATACCAGCTTGAGCTGCAGCCGCCATAATATGCCCCAAACCTTCAACAGTCACAGGTACGCGCGCTGACATATCCTTAAGTTGGCTACTCATTTCTTTAAATTGTTGTGGTGTATCAAAATGCACGAGTTTTCTGACTTCGGACATTACCGTTTCAAAATGCATTGCTTGTTTAATTGGTTCGGCTAAAAAATTACTCATGCCTACTGTAGTTCTAGCAATCATTGCGTAATTGTTTGCATTGATTGCATGATTAGCCGCTTTTTGATGTAGCGCTGCAATTTTGGCTTGCTGCTCTTGAATTTTGCCAAATTTAGCAACATTCACACCAGCTTTTGCATATTCAGCGCTTAAATTCTTGACTGACTCCGCTTGTTTTCTACTAGATAGCTCAATATCCTTTTGTTGCTCACGTAGTTTTTCAAGTTTGAGCTGTAAATTATGCGCTTTAGTTTGTGCCTTTTCAAATTCACGAGATTGTGCTTTAGTTGGACTTTCAGTGGATTTAATTGCTTCGCCAAGTTGTTTAGCTTTTACACTTGCCGCAGCCCACTGAAATTGCATATCTTGAGTGCGTTGCTTCATTTTTACAAACGAGGAATCCAAAGCGGTGGACTTAGCTCCAGCAATTTCAAACTCTTTCATTTTTTGTTGCAGTGCACTTACTTTTGAAGTTGCATCCATAAAGCTACTCGAAAAAGTAGATTTTATTTTTGCACCAATTTCCATTGCTATTTGGTGGGTTTTTGATGCCATTTTAACCTCATTTTATGTTATAATATAGTGTTAATTTTCAAAGGATTACGCGATGATTATAGTAACAATTTTACTTAGTTTAAGTGCTTTATTATTTGCACGAGCTGTTTATATAATTAAAGCAGATAAAAATCAGCAGCGTAAACTAGCTAATATGACAAACAGCGAAATGCTAAATGATATGCATAATAAACTATCAATACTAAAGCAAATCACTACATCCAACACATCTAAGCAATCAAACGGACGTAGATCAATCGCTCAATACCCGCAAAATTAAGCTAGCGCGAGTCTCACTTAATTACGTAGTTTTAGCCACGGTTATTCACTCATTTCAGCAGTTAATTTTAAATATTTCAACAATTTAGCCAACGGAATACTTTCCCAATATTCAATAGATGTATGCGTAGCCTGTGATAGTGTTATACAAGCTTTCATTAATCCATCTAAACTGTCTATCCCAGCAAAAAACCTTGTACCGCTAATTTCAACTTAGCATATTCATTCATTGGTAAACCAGTAAAAAATTCAATTGGTTTTTTACAGGCATTAACAAGGATTTGAGTTAAAAATGCTGGCTCCAACTCAATTGCACCCGCAAAATTGGGATTAAGCGTTTTAAACTGATTACAGGCTATTTCGTAATCTAAACCGGTTAACTCTTCAAATGGTGCATTAATTTCAGTATGCTCTTCACCTTGGAATTTATAAACTTTATTTAATTGATGTATCATCGTATTTCACCTAAAAATGTAAAACACCCAGCTTAATGCCAGGTGTTTCAATTAAAACATATCTGCTAGTTTGGTTATCATTTGTTTACCAAATGATTCAAAAATACCGTTCAATTTATCGATTTTATAAACCGATACATCCGAGCCAGCCATCCAAAATTCAATATAAGTACAATTAATCTTGAATGGGGTTGTCATTAACTCTTGTTTTTTGATTTCACCTGGTCCAAATTCTGAACACGAACCTCTAACCGCCATTCTAACACCGTGTTGTTCTAAGGCGTGAGTTCCTGTATCAAAAGCAGTTTGAGCAACTTTAAATTCCAGCAATTTACCATTAAGATCTAGTAACTTAAATGATTCAGCACAAAGTGAATTAAATACAACTTCTAGTTCTAAATTATCAGTTTGCCCAAGCGCCGCTGCAATAATTTTCCCAGCAATGCCAGTGCCTTCAATTTCTTTATCCAAAAATTTAATTAAAGGCGGTTTTGCCGAGGCAATACCTAAAAAATTATAACCATCAAGGTAAACCCCGAAGTCATATGTTTGTCCATTAATTTTACTCATGATTTACCTTATCCAAAAACTTTATTTAAATCATATACATTAAACGCGAACTCAGTTGTGACTGATGATACCGTAACACCCGTACACCACTCCAACACAAAAACAATATTACCCAAAGCTAATTCAGTTAATGGGTTTTTATCTTTTGGGATTGTAAACCTGCCACTGATTAAATAACCTTGCCCAACCAGTCCATCAAGCCAACCTTGTATCTTATTAGTCAAGCGTAAAATAACTGGGCGTGATAATTGTTCATCAATATTGATTTGAGTTGCTTTAATGCAAGAGTTCATCAACCAATTGCCACAATCACGCACAGCAATATCAAAATCTTTAACATCGGTAATACCAGGAAAGCACGCAGTTCGATTACCCCAACAACGCCATCCGTTATCTGTATTCAATGCGAGAATAATTCCATTACCATTCAAATATTGAGCTTGCGACTCATCCAGATCAGGTGATTTGCCGTTAATCTGGTAGCCAGTAATGTAGTAAGGCTTATTCGACGGACTTAAATTTGGTACACCATCATTATCAGCAGCAAGGCGTTGCTTAACTGCAGCTAAAAAGATTGATTGCTTAAATTTAACATCACCCACCAATAAATCACCAACGCAGACATTCAATTGCGGATCAGTTAGTCCAGCTTTAGATTTAGTTTCAACTGCATCAGCGTACGTCGTCATCTTACTCGTATCAAGATCAACAATAGCATTCGCCCTAAATTTAACATTGATAGATTTTGCCGTCGCTAATAACGCAAGTGTAACCGTCAAATCTTGTGAATATCCTGGAGCAATTAAACTACCAGGCAACTCTTTAAACTTAGGATTTATTTTTTGGGCTAATTCAATCCCAGTATAATTACCATCCTTGTCAATTCCACCAATAATTTCTTTAGCTGTTACTTTAGATGGATCAACACAGCTATACGTAATAGTCAAAGTATCAGCTGGTTTAATAGTGCTACCCGATGGAACTTTAACCACTAGTTTATTATCAGTGTTATATTCCAGCGTGTAATCTTTACCAAGCAATTTCTCCACTGCCACAACTTCCACTTTTAGCCCAGTTTTTAGCGCCCCAGATTTAGATAACACCACCTGATTATTTACTTGGACACCTGTTTCTGGAGTTGCTGCAGTTTTATGTTTGCTTGGATCCAGAACATTTACAAAATACACCGGAGCTACTTTATAAGCTCTGAAAAAAGCATAAATTGCTGCAGATAAACTAAAATCAGCAAAATTATCATCATCACCAAATTGAGCTACCGCTTCGTCTAAATTATTCAAACGGCATAAGCGGTTGACATTCGTTTCATCAACCAGATGAACTGGAGCCGTACCGACCACAAAGGTGATATTTGCGGTGCTGGTTACAACACTGGTTAAGGCTGTAGGTAGCTCTCTGGCAAAAGAGCCGTGTTTATATTGACCCATTTTATTCTTTCTTAAAAATCTAATAAATTAACACCAGGTTGCGGCAACATATAACGCCACGTAGTGGTAAGCGAAATACCAGCCTGTGGTGCTTGCTGATTGTCATACAATTGCCATGGTCGAGTTGGTTGCAATTGATACTGACCAGCGATTACTCCACTGGGTAATTTTGCTAACTGTTGACGAATTAACTTTATCGCCAGCAAACAGAATTCAAAACGTTCGTTTTTATCTAATTCACTTACAACTGCAATAATGTCAACCTCAAATTCTGAGAATCTAATATTGCTTGCGGTATCCTCGTCATCCTTACCCGAGACTGGACGAATAAGAATCGATGGATATTCAGGTTCAGCATCTGGTGGTGGTAATGGTGGATCACAAATCTCTAATTTACTTGGCTGAAGTTGACTAGGTATAACCTCTGGCCGTGGCGGAGCAACGCGTTCAGGTAAATAGTATTTATGTACTAAAGGTGTTACATCCTTGTTGTCATCACCGATTTTACTCGTTGAAAATCTAAAATCCACAACCCAAGAAGTGATAATTTGTTGAAGTTCATTAATTAAATGAACCTCGTTAGCTTCATAAATCATACATTAATCCCTCTTATCAAACGGTCAACTTGCCCATTAAACTCGCGGTCAAGGCGATCTTGCGCATAAACTTGAACATCATCGGTCGTTATTAAAGCCTGATTCATCATTTGTGGAACAGATAAAGCGTAAAGCTGTTTAATTGGGTAGCGTTCAGATCCTTTTCGCATCAAAACTCCAACCCCTCCATTTTTAAATTGTTTGACAAAGGCATTAGGTAATGGTTTAAGCCCAGTGGTAAGTACTCCAGCTTTTACTTTCTTGCCTACAATTCGTTTGCTTAGTGCTTTTTTAGGATCTACATTAAATTTAATTAGCGGTAAACCAGTACCACGTGCGGTAATTTTCCCAGACTGACCATCCCTATCTGTGGCAACCGCTTTAGTTATCGCTATTGCTTTTCTTACTTCTGGTTGTTTGATATAGTAGCGTTCACAAATTGCCCCAACCATCATCTGCCTAGTCCCAGTTGTGGTTCTATTTATGGCATTTGCCATTGCCTTATTTATACCGTTCGGTATTTCTGAAAGCAATAATTTCGCTAAATCCAGCTTTTTACTATCAATCTCAATAAAGTGACTCATCCTATGACTCCTTGCAATTTCAAAATACAAACTCCAGAATCAACCGCAAAGTTAAAGACTAAATACGGCACGTTATCAAATGTAATTCTTTCACCATTAGCCAACCGGTACGGATAATCAACCCATTTATAAATAACTTCAACATCATATTGAATCAAGCCATCGTTAAATTCATCAACTTTGTTAAAAGAGCGCCCATGAACATCATTTGAACTAATCATGCAATTAATTGTAGCGCCATGAAGTAAGTGAGTCTCCGTGAACTCATCGGAATTAAAAAACACTTGATTAATATCAAGTGTTATCTGGTCTTTAAAGCTCACGGTTTACTCCTTATGCTTCTTTTACTGCTTTTGATGAGGATTTTTGAGCTGCAATAATACCATCTAATTTATCAGCAGTAACCGTTGACGGGCAAACTGTAATAGTTAAGAAAGCATCCAAGTTTTTTGGAATCGGAATTGGTCGCGATTTCAATTCTAAATATGTTGCAATTGGATTTGGCGTTTCCCACATCCGAGGATAACGCGCAATTGGCATACCAGCAGCATTAACCATACCAGTATAAACGGCACCGTAACCAAATTGCCCCATACCATCGGTTGAACCGAGAATCACTTTATTGTGATCAATCATCGGCTTCTCTTTATTGCCGTCCATTTCATCAATAAACCACTCAAGATATTCGTATAACTCCAACCCCATATAAGATCCAATATACTTAACGCCATTACCCAACCATTTTGGAGTCCAGTTACCATAAGTTGTTTTAATGAACTTTTGTTCATTTAACCATGCGGTACTGCGTTTAAACAATTTTGCGGCAGTGCTACCCAAGATAGCTATATCTGCGCGCAATCCACTTGCTTGCTTCATGAATTGAGTGGTCCAATCATCAAAGTCTTCAGTAGGATTAAATGCATCGGGTTTGTCCCAGCTCTTAGCTGTTTTAGAAATATCCAAAAAATTCCATTTTTCAGTCAAGTCTAACTTCTGATCTACACCGTCACCGCGCATATAGACAACACCATCATTGATTAATCGAGCACACATCCACTCTTCACGGCGGGTGATCATGTTATCCATCATAACAAAATCCGATTTCATGATCTTACCTGCACGAGCGGCTAATGATTCGCCAGAATACACTGTTGACCCAAAACCACGTTTAATCACATCAGCTGCAGTGGTTACAGTATGTTGCCCAACATTTGGTGGGGTAAATGATTTAAAATCAAAACCTGGACGCTCAACAGTACTAGTACCTTTTTTTTCAGAAAAGAATGGCGCAACAGCACGACCAAATTTTTTAACATCAAAATCAATAAACTCAGCTTCACTTTTTATCACCTCTGGAAACAACATACTTTTAACAAAAGTTCGTGGCTCAGGGATTAACTCCAATGCAGCAATCATTCTGCGAGTATCAAAAATATTAATCATTAGTTACCCTTTCGTGACATTATTAAAAAACAGCTGTAATAAACGAGCTGAGTGCTTCATATCAGCTGCAGCGGTTCCTGCAGCAAACGTCAAATGGCTAACATTAAACTCACCACTGTAGTAAACTGGAATAATCACATCGGCAGCCGTAGCATCCACATCTTCAGCCAAAACCGCATACGGATTTTTACTATCATCAACGGCAGATTTGTTAACTAGTACCATTTTCTGAGTACTAGGAACTAAACCTAAAACAGCACCGCGCTTTAAATTTTGTCCTTTAGTTAAAATTTCTGTACCAGTTATCACTGGACAAGTAGCACCACTAAATAGACCATCATAATCTTGCCGTTGGCTGGTTGTTACATCTTGAGTCATTATTTGTTACCCCCTTCAAAAACAGCTAAAAAAGCTGCATCTTCTTTTTCTTCCTGCGTATTCCCCACTGGGTCTGTTTGGGTTGATGTAATCTTATTGAGCACACCAGCATCAGCAGTTACATTTTCAATATGCGTTTTACGTTGCTGAGCCTCAGCTTTCATAATTAAAAATGAAACATCAGCAGCCGTTGCACCAGTATCAAATTTAGCTTTCGCTAAAATATCTTTGTGACCAAGAGCTTCAAGCTCTTCAATTTCTTTAATCCGCGCGCGCTCGGCTGTTTGACCAGCTTTATATGCAGCGGTATAAACTTCATCATAAGTTGCCTTATGTTCTTTTTGGAATGCTTCAACTGTCAGCATTACTTGTGCTCCTTCTTTAGGTAAAAAATTAGCCACTAGACTAGTGGCTGGTGGTGGTGATTTATTTGTGCTGGCAGTAAAATCTTTAAGAATTCCACCGCGTAGCTTATCCAGAGATAACCCCTCAAAATTTACACCGTTGATAATGATTGACTTATCTTGTATGCTGGCTGCTACCTCTAGTGCATCTGTGATCTCAGTTGCAAATCCTAGCTCTTTTGCATCTTTAGCAGTAAGCCACGTTTCGTCATCCATCATCTGTTTGATTTTTTCTGGAGTCTGACCGGTGCGATTAACATAAGTATTCAACATAGCCTCATCAAGTTGAGCCAATAACAGCGCTGTTTTTTGTAAATCTTGCGTATTACCCTCGGTATATACTGATGTGTTATGAATCATTAACATAGTATTAGCTGGCATAATGCGCTGATCACCAGCCATTGCTATAATTGATGCAGCTGAAGCAGCCAATCCATCAATGTGTACAATAGTTGTACCTTTAAATAATTTAAGCGTGTTATAGATAGCCACACCATCGAATAAGCTACCACCCCCAGAATTAATTCGCACTCGTAGTGTGGTTGCTTTTAATTCTCTAACTTGTTTGGCAAATTCTGCAGCCCTATTTTCCCAACCACCGATATAGCCATAAATTAGTAGTTCAGCTTCATTGGGTGCGACGGCTTTAATTTCTAAATTCAATTTTCGCTCCTAGAAATGCAAAAACCCTAGAAATGTAACTTCTAGGGTTTTGATTTAAATTTATATATTTTATTTTTTCTGCTTTACTGCGACTACTGCAGCACTACTTTCAACCGTTCCAGTGTAAACAGGCTTTTCTG
Source organism: Burkholderiales bacterium (assembly GCA_019744945.1). Classification (GTDB taxonomy): domain Bacteria; phylum Pseudomonadota; class Gammaproteobacteria; order Burkholderiales; family UBA11063; genus Aquella. Next base: position 25,852 of record JAIETT010000085.1, on the reverse strand, counting down.
TTCTCCGGAATGTATCTTGATGTTTTTCTTCTGCTGCACGAATTTTTACTAATTCATCATAATTAAGTCCCGTTAGCTCAGAAGCTTCTTTTGCGCGAGTGCTAAAACCAGCCTGTACGCGTTTTTCAGCCGCTTCAACTTCCTTGATTGGATCTATTTGCATTAATGAATTTCCAAAGAAATTTGCTCCGCACCAAGCTGCTTTAATCGCAGTATCATCAAAGAATCCAGGCATCGCAATTCGCCCCTTAGCCACAGCTTCCGACAACCATTCTCGGTAAACAGGTTCGCAGAACTTGTTGATCAACCATTTGCGGCGGGTTTTATACATTTCATAAGCAGCTAATATTGAAGCTCTAGATGCAGAATAACTTGATGTAAAATTTTTCATCATAACTTCTGGCGGAATTTCAATTGCAACAGCTATCTGTTTGAGTATTGAGCCAATAAAGACATCAAATGATTGATTAGCTCCACCAGGGGTTGCTGTAACCATTTTTTCTCCTGGCTTTAACGTCATAACCATACCAGGAGCCATTTTATATAACGGGCTATCTTTGTAACCCTGCGCCTTGATTTCTTCGAGTAATTCACCAGTTGGGTCGTCCGTTTGGATAAATGCCGCAAACATAGTACGGACAATTGCACCCATAATTTCAGCTTCTGTATAGCGCGATAATTGCTTAAAGGTATTGATCACAGGCGATAACAACGGAATTCCTCGTCGTTGCTCAGGACGTTCAACGGTAAACAAATGCAAAATATTTCTACGTCCAGATTTTTCACCAAATACAGGTACTCGCGCCCATTCTGTAGGTTTTACCGTCGCGTAATTAACCGCATACGGCAACTGATTAACTATATGATAGTGCGATGGTCTACCAGTTGTATCATCAATCTCAATCCCAGCTAAAATATTTTTATGTAAATCTCTAGATCTAGGATTTTGTACCCGATCCGCTTCGAGAAACTTTAGTTTTAAATCATAAATTGAGTTTTTACGCTCAATTATTGGCATCAGAATAAATACATCACCGCTTAGTAATACTGAAAGCATGGCTAATTGTTGCATTTGTTCAAAATTTAATGTTCCAGTACTATCACAACAATCAGCATCATTAGCCCATAAACCAAACTCAAACTCTATTTTCTTCTCTAATTCCCGTGCCACTTCGCGGTCAATACCAAGGTATTCATAATTAATATTAGCTGATAGTGTTAATCCGCCGCCAACCACTCCGCTGGCAATACTTTTAATCGCTCCAGTCGCTAATGGCGTGGACATAAATAAACCACGGCTGCGCTGTACTAGTGTGTCACGATTTACAATTAAATCACTATCCGCTGAAGTGCTAAACGAATCCCAAAGCGCCGTAGTTGCGCTGCTAGCTGCACCGCCACCACCTGATCCACCATAACCAGTACCAGAATTTTGACCATATGAAGTATTTGAACCAGTTGTTGCATACGCATTAAATACTTGCTTTACTTTCGCTGTCAATTTTTCAAACATTAATTTCCCCCTGGTGCAATTTGCATAACTCGTCTAAATGTTCCACTTAATCGTGCCACCTCACCACGCCAAAAAATAATCTCATTACGGATATTGGCCAAATCATAACGTGTTAACTGTCGGCTGCCAATCATGTAAGACTTTGCCCCGCGTAACGCCGCTAACTGTGCAGCTTTACACGCGCTTAGCATTTCTTTAGCTTCTTCCAATTCAGTCATGTTTTACTCACTCATAAATATTAATGCTGCTAACAATTTTACGCTCTGAAATTACTCGGCGCTGTGTTGGTTTAACTTCTTTGGGTAATTCTGCAACCTCTAATTTTAATCGCTCAAAATTAGGTGGATATATTTCCAGCGCGCCTAACGCGTAAACGGCGGTGTCCAATGGTTCATTTCTGGCCACAATCTTTTTCCATTCCCATTTTTTCTTACCACTCTTGAAATTCATTTCTAATTTCTCAGAAAGCAAACCTCTTAAATAAAAGTCATCACAAAGCTTTTCAGTTTCAAATGGAAAATGTATAAATCCTGGACCCACTGTCTGTAAGTGCAGCCGTTGATATAGAGTTGCTTTTGCATTATCAACTCCAATTGTAAATAACATTACTTTAGCTTTATTATTTGTCGTAAAATTACCAGCTATCGGTCGCCCTTGTCCTGCTCGACCAATAATCGCATGAATTCTTTTACCTCGGCGTGATTTAGTAAATTTATATACTTCTGAGGTATGATGACCACCGCTATCTACGCATGCAGCGCCAATAGCTAATTTTCTACCATCAGCAAAAGAAAAACTCTGCGATAATTTTTCATCTAGTTTTTGCCATACCTCATCACCAGTTGGATTACCATAAAATTGACGATATTCAATTATCCATGATTCTTTACCTATTCCCCAACCAATAATCTGACATTCTAAACGGTCATCTTGCACGTCAACACCAGCAGTTAAATATAGGACACCTTCTGGTAAATCACAATTGTAATATTCACGCCGTGCTTGCAACGTTTCAATCTCAATCTCTTCTGCAGCATCCTCAAACGGCTCACCGAGTTTCAAATTAATAAACTCACGAAGTTTGGATTTATCTCGTGAACGACTTGCTTCAATAAACTCTGCAGCCAATTCAGCAAATTTAACCCAAGGGCTGTATAAACTGGAGATATGAAAACCAGGCATGGTTTTATGTTCTGCAGTTCTAACCCAACGGCCGTTTGCTAAAAATTCAGGTTTGTGGCGGTCTGTGATATGAAAACTACAGGCTGGACATTCTAAATAGACCGAATCAATTAATAATTCACCATTTTCAGCTTTTTGCCACTTAACCATCTCCCACATTAACACAAATTCATGTCCACAATCTGGGCATGGAATGTAGTAGTAGCGCTTGTCAGATTTCTCAAACCACTCGATTATTCGTGATTTCTCTCTCGTTGTTGGAGTGGAAATAATTAAAATTTTACGATTAAAGAAATTCGTCGTACGCTGTAGAGCCAATTTTATCGGATCGCCCTCTTTTGGCAGCTCCTCTGGAAAACGATCCACTTCATCAGCAATTAATACTCGAATTGGTTTACTTGCTAATTTAGTTGGTGTACTCGCGCCATAAATCGCCACATATCCCGATGGAAAAGTTTTTAACTCAATCGTATTGTCACTATCCCGAGTATTACCACTAAACAATTCTTTAAGTACTGGGCTAGCTTTAATCATTGGCTCAATACGCGTTTTACTGAAATCATTGGCCATACCCTCAGTCGGCATAAGATACATAATTGACGATGGATCTTCAGCCATATAAAAACCGAGAATGTTTAATCCAATCTCGGTTTTACCAACTTGCGAACTAGCACAGACAACCACTAAATTAGCAACCGAGTTAAACACGTCCATAATTTCTCTAGTATATGGTGTTCTACGCGTCTGCCAGCGTCCAGGCTCTGGACTAGTACCACGAGCAATATAGCGATACTGATCTGCCCATTGTGAAATAGTTAATTTAGGCTTTGGCTTAAAAGTACTTACGCCATTAAGAAATATTTGCGGATGGCTCATTTTCTGAATCCATTAAGTATTCATTGCGAAGATTATAGATATCTGTCAAAATATCATTCACTGCATCATCTAATTTTAATTGAATTTCAGCAGCGCTTAAATCAACTAATAACGGAGCAATTTTATTTGGTAGATTAATAAAGTTATTGCGGACAGTAGCGCAAAGTTTCACGACTTGTGCGCTAACTTCTTCAACTGATAATAACTCACCTTTAATTTTTTTTAAGTTCGTATCATGAAGATCACCAAGTGCATTTTCTTTTTTACATTTAGCATTTAGTAAATCTTGCATAGTTGCATCACCATCAGATTTTACTGGAAATTGTCCAGGTTCTAAAATTTCAGGAACTGCTGCTGGAGCTGTTAATCCCACACCGCTTTTACGTAAGTGGTAAGCACGCTCGGCATCTGGCATAATTATTTTTTTACCCTCAACTGGTAATTTTTTTTGTGCCACTAATTTTGAAATAGCTGATTTAGTAACTCCCATCTTTTTTGCAAATTCTGTTTGTGTAATTAAAATCATATAAACTCCAATAAAAATACCATCGCATAAACGAAGGTGTTAAAAAGTTGAGCGAAAGTTGAAGTAATACTTTGCTGATAATATATTGATAAATTTTAATATTACCCAATAAGTGCAAAAAAGCTACAAAACAGAGTTGAGCGAAAGTTGAGCTAATTTTGAAACTTTATTACTAGCGATACTCTGCGCTGAATTCACCCGTGAGGATTCCTAATTCGCTGGGAGTACCTTGAGATTTTTAGCGAGAAGCAATCCAATAAAAAAACCCCACGCAGTGACTGCATGAGGCTTTCATATATTGATACACATCAATAACATAACAACAAAAAAGCCCCGATATTCTCGGAGCTTTTCTATACTTACAATTGTTTCAAGTATGACAATTATAGCTAAATTGTGCGCCCGTGTCAAATAAACTTTAAAATGTCGGTAAAGTATAAATTTACCGTACTTATGATATAATCCCTGTGTTTATTAGGTTCACACATCCCTGATAAATATAACAACACACATCAATATCAACAATTACAATTGCATTTCAATATGTTATGAAAGAATATTCTTTTATACTTATTTTTATACTTTTTTTAAAGTAACTGAAATGCCAAAGATAAAATCTAAACTACTCACTAAACAAAATATCAATGACTTTATGCGGGAATCACTATTTGGTTCATCTCTACATGATGGTCATAACTTATACCTATTCAAAAATAAACATTCGTATGTATGGAAGCTAAGAACACAAAGCAAAATAGGTGACAAGACACAGTTAAGTTGGAAGCTAATTGGTGACGCTCGCGACATTACTCTAAGTAAAGCAAGAGTGCTGGCGGATGAAATGCGCAGTCTAATACGTAAAGGTATTAACGTCCACACTCATGAGAAAGAACAGACCAAACTCGGCAAGACATTTGGTACTATAGTTGATATCTATATTGATTCATGCAAACGTTCACTTAAAGCACAATCCAAAGCAAAGTTGGTTGCCGTACTAAATAAAGCTGCGCTGTTGAATAGCACGATTATCTCTAAAATTACCGAAACCGATATTGCTTGTGTTATTGACCGAGTGAAACATAAATCACCATCAACTGCAGCAACTTTACTCCGCGAGATAAAAGCCATCTTCAGATTTGCTTATGATGAAAAATATATCATGCAAAAGCTTGAGATTAATATAAAAGCCAGATATAAAATAAATGTTCGCACGCGATATTTAAATGAAAATAAATTGGGTGGGTTATTTAAGAATTTATGGAATGATGATGACATACCAATAACAATTAAAACAGCTATTTATATGTTATTTATCACTATGCTACGCCGCAATGAATTACTTAGTCTTGAATGGTCTGATATTGATTTGATTAATCAAAAAGTCACCGTGAGAAATGCCAAACGCATTGATAATTTCATTGTCCGCATACCTCTTCAGCTGGTACATAAACTGAAGGAATTACGACAAAAACATCCTGCGGCAAAATATGTATTTAATTGTCGCGAAGAGCATTATAGTGGCGATACACTATGCCGCTACTGTAAACAATTGGGTGAGAAATATGGAATTGGTGAATTTACTCCTCATGATGCGCGACGTACCGCAATGACTTTATTGGCTGACAATAACCACAGTTATAAAGTTATTGACATGGCATTGGGTCATGTTCAAAAAGGCGTAAACAAATCATACCTTAAGACACACCTCAGCGAACCGCGCGCAAAACTACTGCAGGATTATGCTGATCTCATTGATTTATTGGTAAGCCAATAACGTACAAATAACCCGCCAATAGTGGCGGGTTTTCCTGTTAATTTATCGTGTTATTACCCACATGCTCAATCATCGTTAAATCACACGCATCGCGCAAATCTTGCACACAAACATAATCTAAACCATGCTCATCTTGCAAATACCGCACTGGATTGCTGCCAAAATATTCAGTTCGTTTTTTCATAATAATTTACCTCTTTCTAAATTTTGTTGAATTAAGATTACCGCCATAGGATTGTAAAACCAGTCTCTTACATCTTTGCCGTTATTTTTACCGACGCAGCGAGCTTCGCCAAGTGCAGATAAGCCAAGAATGCCCAAATGTGCAACCACCGCAGCAATCGCATTCGGTGCAACGTTCAATTTATTCGCAATTTGCATCAAAGATAGTTTTTCACCATCTAGATCCAGCACGTCTTGCGCTTCCAGCCGACGGATTTTATCATTGGCGCGGGCTAATTTACCCATCACCGATGCTTCACGCTTAGAACTAATTGCAGATTTTTCTCTAATCGTCTGGCAAAGCGTATCGCTCAGAAAGTTATAATCAATTAACAATGATTCTTTCTCTTCCTCGGATTTGATCACCATCAAAGCTAAATCTTTGGCACTAGGTAGTCCACGGGTTGGAGCTGGTGCAACAGCAACTGGCTGGGCGCTAATTTGCGGCATACCGCCAGTTAATTGATTTTCTAATTCTTGCCAGCGCTTAATGATTTTATGGCGTAAAGTGACGTTGTAGCCGGTAACCAAGGTCAATGACATTTCTTTGTCTAAATTAAAGCATGGATTCATCTTTCCATTGCTTGCTTTATATACAGCTGAAAAATCAGCGCTACTAATATCTAGTTGTTCAAACATGTTTTTTATATCCGCCATTACGTTACGATGCTCTTTATCGCACATCGTAGCAATCTCTAAACTCGACATGGTTAATGGTTGATTTGCATTAACTGGATTGAATGTAATTTCTTGGCTAAAATCAGAGTTAATCTGCGCTTGAGTTTGCTGCTGCGACTTAAATAATGGCATTAGTGTGTTTTTTACAAATTCAAGGATGTGAGCAACATATTTAGTTTTTGGCGCATTGACAATTAGCTCACCAATTTGAGCTATGCGAATAAATGATGTTTCGCGTGGGGTAAATCCAGCGCAATTAGTATATTGTTGCACCATCGGCTGGGATAAAACCATCTCAGCTGATTCCTCATCATATCCAAGATGTAGGAATATTGGTGCTGCGATAACTAACTGTTTTTCAACATCCACAAAGGTGAAACAGTTAAGTAAATTAGTCAGAATGTGTTGTTTAGGTGTTGTGGATGGTTTTATCGCCATTGGTAGTTGATTTTTTGACATGATGTGATCCTAGACATAGATTGTTTTCAATAACTTACCAAACAAGTTTTCAAATTGTTGGGTAAGGCAGGAGTTGAAAACACCGTGTCTAGACGGCTAGGCTTATTCCCCTTGCGGGTATTATATTCGCCCTCTCCTGCCATTGGTTCTTGCTATAGTTTGAAACCGCGGCAAGTTTAGGGTAGGTTTGAAACCACACCTATAGGTAGGTATAGATATAAAAAAAGCCATGTATATCGGAAGCGGCTAACCGCTAGACAAAGGAGTTTTCAAGTCCGAAGCTTTTCAGCTCTAACGGTATTCTATCCTAATCCATGGCTTTCTGTCAATGCAATATTATCTAACATATTCGCTTATTCTACATTTACATCCATATTCTTCCCCTGGAAAAATTCTTATAGAATCCACATTATATTCTGGATCAATCATTCCTTCAATAATATTAAACCTTTTCCTATTTAATGTTCTATGACTTTCAAATTCACACTCTGTTGACTTCAAACAACACCAAACACCAATCGAATAACCTCCAGAAATAGCTTCCTCTCTATCATTATTAGCAAGAAAAAGATGTCTATCATTTTCTTGCAATTCAAAATATTCCTGAAGTGATATTTTTTGCAATTCTCTATACATCTCAATTGCTGCCTTAGCGTCACTTTTATCTCGCAAAATATCATAAAAATTTTTGCCTAAATGACCTCGGTATTTTATTCCTAACTCTTTTTTCTCTTCATTCGAAAATAATTCACCACTGTTGTGAATCGCTGTATTTATTCTTCCATTAGTTAATCGTTTGATTTCTGAAGTTGAATTATCAATAAAAATTTTTGAACGCACTAATCTGCTAACGTAGTTTTCGGTTGCTTTCTCACTGTAGTCATAGGTGGGTAGAATATCAATAGTTCTCTTTCTGATTGATAAAGTCATATCTACACAAATATTTTGCTCTGGATAATTGTAATGCTCTTCTTTTTGACTAATATCCTCCCAATCATTTACATTATCGTTAGGTTTTTTATTTAATTCACTATATTTTAAATGGTCATTTTTCGTTAAGCGTGCCATTAAACTTGACTGATTTTGATTAACTAATGGCTTTTTATGGTTAACGACATTTTTTTTAATATTATAGTAAATTAGACAAAAAATTAAAAAAGCGATAAAAACAAGATCTAAAATCAATACTATTGAAAATACAACACTCCAAAATAACGAATTAGATAACACTAAACCAATCAAACCAACCACAAACCCAATAATAGTGATTTTTATAAATGGAAACGCCTCAATAAATGCTTCAGTTTTAATTTTTTGCATAATTTACTCCAATGGATAATGTAGTCTACACTTACTTCTGTATATCATCATATTCTTCGTCGTATGAAGGATAAAATTTACTTAATAAATCTCTTTTTCTTTGCCCTAGTAAAGACTTTAGCTTCTTTTCTTCAGCTTGAAGGCGGTCAAATTCAGATTGGATTTTGTTAATTTCTTCTAGCTCATTTTGTATATTGGCACTTGCAATAAACTCTTTTACTAACGCGATTTCCTCATCATCGGCGTTAATAATTTTAGAAAAATCACCATTTAACAAAGCTAATCGATGTTTGCACAATTGACCAGCAGAAAAATTAGCGGCAGGACAATCACAATCAAAAAATGAATCTTCATCATCTTTAAATACGCTGATTACATAAGTATTATTTTTACTACCTTTGACATTTAAATAAGTCTCCATTACGATCTCCTGATTTTGATTAATGTTAAAAACTACCAATTTTAACATTTTAAATCTATTTTATTTGTCTCATTTATAGGACAAATGCAGCTTAAAATCGTATTATCTCATTAACTTGCAATACTTCCTCAATCTCATCTGCCAGTAAATAATCTGTATTAATAAACTGATGCAGTAAAGCAGTTAACACTGACTTGTTCCGCCCTACTATCTTCCGCGCTTCTCCGCCGCTACATTTCGACGCTTTAGCTATTAACTCATCAGCCCTAAATTTATCCCCGCGCCATTTTTTCGCAATTAATGTGCCAACATAAATATTCTCTGGATAAACCAATTTCCCAAGCTTCAGCAAACAAGACGGTTGCTCATCTTGATCTAATTTCTGAAAATAAAATTCAAACATTGCAACCTCATCGGAAGTGCATAGTTTTTTAATCTTAGTGATAATTTGATTTAATTCAGCAACTAACGCAACCTTATCGCATTTATTAGCGGTGGACTTAATGTCAAGCATTGTTGCATAATCCGTAGCAGCTAGCTTACCGCTGGCCGCTTCACATAATTTAGATAACGCTTTATGAAGATCTATCATTTATCACCTCTTAAAATAACCACCATTGAAATTTAAACCCTGTACCCTTTCCAACCGATGCAACGATTGGAGCGCATACGGCGCTGAGTTTCATTAATGCTTGGACGGTCGCTCCCGTAAAGTTTGCGCCACCACTTACCAAAATCAATAAAGTTATTCCATTTCATATTACACCTCTTTCTTAATGATAAATTCTGCTTAACTGTTTAAAGACAAACGATACTCCACCGTTTCATCACCAGTAGATTCACGTAATGCACCGCCGCGATACGAGAGACAAAACGATGGTAGCAGCGACTCCCCTGTATCTTCGTTCTCACGGGCTTTAACGCAATTAACCTCTGTAATCCAACGCATAGCATCAGGAACCTTAGCAGCCATACCTTTTTGGGCTCTAAAATATGCTTCACGATGCAACATAAAAATATAGTTAGCTTCCCAGCTAATTTCTTGACTACCAGCAATACCGTCAAATCCTAAACGATTATTCGTTATGCTCTTGACATTGTCGGATTTGCCCTGTGCTAAAACAAAAATAGTAAAATTATTTTCAATTGAAATATTGCGAATTTCACGCATAATTTCAGCAATTCCCTCATGTTTCTGGCAACCTGGACGAAGTTTCATGCGGTGTAAATGATCAACAATAGCAAAGCTATACCCTGCTTTTTTGTAGGCTAAAATATGCCGTTTTAAAATGTTTATATCTAGCCGTGGTTCAACGATAATCATGTGCCCATCTGAGTTGGCAAATCCATCATAAACCTTGTCCAAATCAGTTGCGCTGATGTTATCTTTTTTAAGTTTTTTTTCAGCATAAATGTTGTAAATACGTTTAGCAACTGAGCGCTCAGTCATTTCCATAGAAACGTAAATACCTTTTTGCTTAAGCATCAACATCCGCGTGTAAATATTCATGGCAACAGTTGATTTACCTGTGCCAGTGTTACCAACTAAAACTACTACCGAACCAACTTCAATTGGCGTTTGGTTATCAATCACCGCATAACCTGTTTTAATGTAGTCAGATTGATGTTCATAAACATCTTGAATATTGCCAAGCAACCAATTACGATCGACAACGTTATCAGCTTCAAGCTTAGTTAAATCAATGATTTCAGAGAGTTTAACTATCATTTCTTTAGCTAACAAGTCTTGCGGTTTCGTCATTGACTCAGCCATAAATGACATCACGGTATCTTGCAGTAAACGCTCTTGATGTTGTTTCATCAACTGCTGTAAATTTGCCGTGAACTGGCTTAAATTTGGCGTTAAATCCAGTTGAATGTTTGACTTGAAATAATCGCGAACTACCGCTGGAGTAATTTGCAGATTAACTGAGTTATGAAAACATTTTATTAAGTGATTTACAGCCGCATCAGCGAAAAACTCAGGCTGTAGCTTGCCACGGTATTGATTGAACAAACTATTGTCAGCTACGATACAACTAGCTAGATTTAATTCGATATTTTTCATGATAGGAATGGGTCCAATTCTGCTGCAACGGTGAAAATGGGGATATTAGCTTCTTCTTTTGCTGCAAATTGAGTAGATGCAGCACCTTTAGCTGGGTAAACACCTTGCCATTCATGTGAGATGGCATAGTCGATTAAAGCTACGATACTCTGCTGATCTCGTTTGAAGTTGAGCAGCGTAGTTCTAAATTTGTTTAAACCAGCTTGAGTTTTATAAAAACTTTTGAGCTCTTTTTTGTAAGCAAACCATTCGTGAATAGACCTAACTTCATTTTCACTAAATTCTTCAAAATTAAAAACCAACTCATCCTTTACGGGATTTTCTTTTTTAGTATTTTTTTGTTCTATTTGGATCTTAGTAGGTATGTTCTTAGTAGGCTGGATCTTATGACTACGCTTTTGACCCCCAAACGACTGCGCTTCTACGGGTAAAGGACTGCGCTCCGAAGCGTAGTCGTCTTGCTCTGAATCGCAGTCATCTGATGTTAAAATCGGAGTAGTTTGATCATAGTTATCTGGATTACTAGAGAGCAGAGAATAATACTCTTTTGCAAAAGTTACAAAAGTAAAAACACCTTTAGGGCTGCGCTCTGTGTGTAAATGAATTAAACCTTTATCCACCAAATCTTTAACATGCTTACCAACTTGCTTAGTATTTGGTATTTCTAAATATTCATACTCAGCAATAAATTTTGCATAATTCAACCAAAAATAGCTAATACCAGCAAATTGTTCGCGAACGGTATTTTTACCAGCCCCAATTGCCGAAATAAACTCAAGTAATTTTCTTTCGCGCTCGCTAAGCTTATACTCAATAATTTTGGTTTGCAATAATCCATCAATTACATATCTCATGCTGCTCTCCTTGCTGCGTTACCCTGCTCCATTAATGAATCACGAACAGTATTTAACTCATACTGCATCATCTTTAAATTGTGTATTGACCAACTAATATCAAATTTATTCAGTGTGACAATACTGGCAGCATCATACTCAGCGTCGATGTCTTCATTGCTCCAAGGCTGCCAAACTTCAAGACTATTGGTCTCATGCAATAATTTAAAATCAGAATCGTAGAATAGAGGATTATTTAGTGGTCGAAAGAGTTTATTGAATACCCGCGCAGCTTGACTTTCCAAAAGAGCTGGATTTACCATTTTGTCCAGATAAATTGCTTTATTGACAAAGCAATGCTGCACTACATGAAAGCTAATAACTTTGTAATAGCCTCGCTTAACTTCAGCGAACATATTTAAGATAGTTTCTGGTGGTTTATTTAGTGATTTAATGATACCAAGGACTTGATCAGTCCAGAGTTTTGCTGAAAACCAACCTGCACCACATGGATTAGGGTCTGGTAATTCCACGCTTTGATTGGCAATGAGGTAAATTGATGTTTGCATCGTCATATTCTCCTACAGTAGCCATGTCTACAGATCTGCATCGGGTTTCTGCAAGTAGCTACTCAAGCTCCACCCGATTTGTCTATAGGAGTAGACACGGTGTACCACCAATTATTGAAATTGGAAGTGTGTTTGGTTAATTGCTCATGTGAGCGAGAACCAAGCAGCATTAATTACTGCTTATTGTTCTTGTTTGCTCAAAATTGAGCGCAATTTACTCATTTGTGCTCAAAATTGTGCAATTCTGAGTACAAATGAGTAATTCCACAACCAACCGATAAAAGACAACACAAAATAAACTCAAAAAATAAGAATATTTTGCATAATGCAGAAAAGTTTATGCTATAATGAAGAATCCTACTAATCATAGGATCACAAACATAAGAGATTCTGTCTCTTTGGTTGGAGTGCTATCAGTCTATGCCTGCAAAAACGTTAACTGATAGCACGGTAAGAACATATAGCCGCTTTCAGACTATATAGCTTTTTTTGTTTGGGCTTTCACCAAACCGCTTTTTAAAAGATTTATTAATATTCGTAATTCCTAAATTAAGTGACCAAGAAAAAATTTTACTCGTAGGTCAATAGCTGGAGTACGCGACTACTTGAACTTAATTTAAAGGACTTTTAATGATAGATCACCCGCTTTTCATTCCTGAATTAAGAGATGAAATAATTAATATTTTTATAAATGATCCATATAACACCGACGGTCATTATCAAGCCAATCGAATACATATTCCTGATGGAAGTAAAGGATGGCCAGATCCAAAAAATGCTAAGTTGAGCAATTTACGCGATAAATATGGTTACCAAAAATTTCATACAACACTTGATACACTTATTAATTTAAATATCATTATTAAAGAAACAATTAATGAACATGATGTATATTCTTTATCTAAAGAGTTTGTTCTTGAGCATTTGATTCCTGAAGCATTTTAAGATGCTCCGCGTAACCAGGGTATCCTTCAGGATAACCACCTTTAGGATATCCATGTATGCATTTTTCAAATGCTTTTGGAAAATTAGGACTTTTTAAGTCAAAACAATCACAATACATTCTGCCATTGATGTGTTGAAGTCGCCAAACTTCTTTTCGCATATGGTATCTTAACTCACGAAATTTAGCGATTAAGAATTTAATTAACAACATTTTTACCTTTCGAGCTTAACTCGATTAAAACATTTACGCGAACTGGCACTGGCTAGGTACGCGATTGGTGTTATCAGCAATGTGGGGAGATTTAGGGAGATACTAAATCTCTGATTATTTCTCGTTGTAGAAGTCCACATTACCGATAAACGTGATTATAACCCTATTATTGCATAATTTGCAATATATTTATTGCATTTGGTGAAACCATGAGCGTAAGAGATTTTATTTTTACTATACGAGCGCAAAACCTACAAAAACTTATTGACGAGAAATTTAATGGTAATGCTACAAACTTTGCGCGTATAGCAATCAACCTGCCAGCTGATAAAAAACCAACTGACATATATTTATATTTAAATGGCGGGCGTAATATATCAAATAAAAAAGCAAAACTAATTGAAAAAAATCTAGGTTTAGTTGATGGATATTTAGATAAATCCGACGATGCAAAAGCTCAAGAGCAAGAGCCTGGCACGTTTACCATATTCGAGTATGATGTTGGACTTGCCGCCAATTCACATTGTGGCGTTGAAGTAATATCACCAAATAATATTGTTAGATCTCATACACTAAACGATACATTCTTAACTGAATTTAGAGTTAAAAAAGAAAATTTAGCCGTGGTAAAAGTGGTTGGGGATAGCATGGATCCAACATTGCGGGATGGCGAAAGAGTTGTGATTGATATATCTAGAAAAGAGTTTATCGACAATCGAGTCTTTGCCCTAACTACTAAAAACCATGCGTGGGCTAAACGACTTCGTATAACACCGAATGGTGAAAGATGGAGTTCTGACAATGAAGAATACCGCCAATATGACGATGAGTTAAACAGTAGTAAGTCCACGATTGTTTTATTGGGTTTGGTGCTTTACTCATTAGGTCGAGCTGTAGTTTAATGATATTTACGACTAAAATAATAAAATGATTTTAATTTAGGGTTTAACTTTTTGGAGAATATGTAATGATTACTAAAAATTCGTGGCATAATCAAATGAACAAAATATTTTTAGTAACATCACTATTCGCGGCATCACATGATGCGCTATCTTTAAATAAAGAAGCCTTTATCAATTTGTTAGATGATTGCACGTATAACTATTACAATGACAGGTTTCAGGATAACTCTGAATTTAAACCAACTGCAGCCAACCTAAAGTCAGTCAGAGAATCATGCTCAAAGCTAATTGGCAGTAAAGCTGTCCAGATCAAAAATCAGTACTCATCTAATCCATATAAACCACTAAGTTACTATATTGGACAAAATTTCTCTAATATTATTTTTATCAAAGGTTGCATGCTTAAAAACATAACCACAACAAAAGATGAAGAAATTCGTAAATTATATAAGAAAAAGGCATCTGATTTAACTACAAAAGAAAAAACTGCGTTGAAGCACTGGAACTCAAATAATTCCGATGCATGTTCCAATGAATATGCTACAAACATGGAAGACTTTATAAAAAGTTATTATAAATACTAAAACCAAAGTAATACTACGTATTAGTGAGTAATTTGAACTAACAGCAACAAATACACGGCTACTAGATATTTTAGCTAATCAGGGCTTAGACGTGAGTACGCTACAGAATGTAATAGGCTATACAATGAAGCGCAGGCAGTTGGTAAGAGCTACTAAATCGTAGATTGAAGTAATAACAATTATCAAAACTACTAAAAATAACTATATTTTTACAAGGGTTATACTATGGATAAAAATAAAATTAAAATTGAAACCACTATAACTACACTGCCACCAGTAACAATGGATGAATTAGCAGATTTTTTGTTAACAAAATATAAACATTGTGGTGTATGTGGTGATAGTCAGTTTTTTATAAATGCAACCAATGACAAAGCACCATTTAAAGCTGTTGATCATAATATAATAGAAAACTTCTATATTGAATCATATGTTACGATTTGCAAAAATTGCGGACATTTAAGCTTTTTTGTAAAAGGGTTTATTGATAATGAAATTAACAAAGTAAAATTACAAAATGAGGTAAAATAATGCAAGGGTATAATTTTGATCCAACAAATAAGCATTATAATAAATTTGATGATGCAATAGGTAAAATCATGAGTTCTGAAAATATTAATTTAAGTAAAGTTGAGCTAATTCAATTATTTCAACATGCCGCCACTCGCGAAGACATTCAAAATGTATTAAGCGAAATGCGACTTGAGAGAGATAAAAATGATAAACGCTGGGAAAAAAACAACGAACGCTGGGAAAAAAACAACGAAAAAATACTCGACAAATTTGATGCTCTTGAAACTAAATTAATCACTAAAATTAATTCAAAAATTGGAAATCTAAATAAAATATTAATCACAATAGCAATTGGCATGGGTGGAGCTCTTTGGTATATTTGTACTCATATTGATATTATCATAGATATTTTGCATAAGCTCAGTACCCACTAATATAAACCACCTTCGGGTGGTTTTTTATACTAGCCAAATAAATCAGCATGACTCCCAATAGCAACCAATGTAATGCTATCACCATTAATTTTAAAATAAACTAGTAAATCATCTGGGCGCAAATGCAACTCTAGCATTCCATCATATTTACCGATTAAACGATGATTCTTGTATTTTTCTGGGATCGTCTTTTCATTAATCAACAAATCTACAATAAAAGCTAACTCTTGATTAACTTTTTTATCATGCTTGTATTTTTTTAAGCTCTTTTTGAATGTTGAGGTTTGAATTAACTCAAGCATTATTCTGCTTCTCCGAGTTGTTTTTTGAAATCACCAAGTGAAATTTTCTCAACCCTACCCTCTTTTAAATCTTCCATTGCTAAGTCCATTAAATTTAGCTTGCTGGTAGATTGCTTTAGCATATAACGCACATAAGAACTCACAGACAAGCCAAGCTCATGCGCTTTAGCTTGTAATTCATGCCCTAATGCATCATCAACTGTAATTTGTAATCTCATTTTATAGACTCCACATAAGTATTAATGAGTAATTATAACTCACTACATCCCAAAAGTCCATTAATCACCAACCTATTTAAAAATATTTTATTTAAGCGCAGATTGTTTTATTTGAATATTTTCTTGTGCGTGAAAATATATTGCATATTTTGATATCTTCATGTTGACACAGTATTGCGTTATTTGCAATAATAACGTCATGAGTAAATATATACATCTATTTACCAGCTCTTTAACAAATTAGAATCTACGAGATGGAAATCCACTCAATTACAGGAAATTGCAATATAACCTGTAATTAATAGATTGCAACTAATGGCGATTATTCATAAACAAAACTGGAATAGTCGCTATTGTGATGTGATTTACACAAAAGGTGGAAAAATGAAAAAGAAGTTTAAATTTATTCCAAGAAGTACTACTCAAAAGGTTTTAAAAACGACCATGATGTCATTTGAAGAAATTGTTACTCTTAGGATAGCCGAAGATGAGGAAATAGCTAAAATAATAACAAGAACATAATTACCATATTAATTTTTTGAAGCGGATTTATTACAAAAGTCCGTTGACTTACAACATGGGCAAATATACCGTTTAATGATGTAATCTTCATAACCTGGTGCAGGTACCCAATCCTTAAATACACGATTAACATCACAAGCATGACACCATGTTGGTTTTTTACGATTAGAGTCTAACTTTGCTTGCTTTAGTTTTACCTCTTCTAAAATCAGTTTTTGTTTTTCTATTTCAAAATCTCGAATACTTTTCTCATTTGCAAGTTTTTCTTTAATTAAAGCTTGCTTAGAAATATGATATTTATACCAAATCCAACAACCAGTAATAATAAAGAGAATGAAAACAGACATGATTAAATTAGCCTTTACATGAAATCCCCAAATATCAAAATCTAGGGCTTGAATACTTAATATCTTAGTTACATCCATGATGTGCCTTTTTTGAAAGTTATTAGAATGTGAGACCTCTATTATAACAATCACTAAGGGTGCATCATTAATTTAACTATTTTCATTAAGGAACCATTATGTTTAGACTAATTGGACGAATACTAATTAATTTCGTAATTGCTTACATTGCTGGGGTAGTTGCGGCAGCTGTAGTAACGTGTGCTAACAAAGGAGCAAGCAATGAGCAAAGCAAGGGATAATCAACGCGCGGCTATTCGTGCAGCAGTACACTCAATTAAAAAACATGAGCAATTAGATACTAAGCTAATGGCTATTGCGCAACGCCAAATCACCACTGGTTTAACGACCAACTATGACCAATTTTATCAACCCAAGAAAAGGAGACCTGTAAGTGTTAAGTGATGAACAAAAACAAAAAGAAGAATGGACGATTAATGATATTTGTGAAGCGTGTAATTTTGGACGTGGTACATATCACAACCAACGCAAAGCGAATAAAATACCGCAACCTTCCGACATTAAATTTGGTGGATATATTTGGAAGCGACAAACTATTCTACCATTCATTGAGGAATGGATTGCAACTCATCCTCGCCCAGTAATAAATCAACCTAACCAACCCTGACGAAAGTCGGGGTTTTTTATTGAAAGTAACAAATTAATGAAGCATAAAGAACCCATTGAAAACTTAAAGTATGTCGATATTAACCAGCAAGAAAGCGGTCACGTTAGATTTGGCAGTCGATTGGTTGTGAATACGTTGAACCCGTGCGTTGTGCAAAATGGTGTGGAAGTTAAAGTGGTGCAAATTTACTTAACTGATCCAAAAGAGCTGAGTGGCTTTGATGTTGAAACACCTGAGGGTAAGCGTGTATTTATGAGATATTCGCGCTTACGTAGAATTAATGCTTAATCATTTAACAATAAAAAAGCCCACTATTCAGAGTAGTGAGCTTTAATCATTTTTGTAAAGGGAATTTAAAAAAATGAGAACTTATTATAACAAATTTTTACATCACTTGCCATACATTTTTGGTGCGAGCTGCACGATTGCAGTTTTACCGGTCTTATTTTACACCACTGAATTTTTAGGCAAGTGGGTTGCGGCTTAATAGGGTAGGTTTGAAACCCCACCTGACAATCATTATTTAGTAATTTTAAAGGACAAAAAATGCAAAAAATAGCTTGTGACATTGGTTATGGTTACACCAAATTTAAAACCAACGGATGTGTGGCCAGTTTTCCATCGGCGATTGCCTATGCGCGTAAATCTCAGGCTGGCATTGAGCTTAATCAAGCGCGTGAATTTGAGGGTGGAAATTATTTAGTTGGTGATCTGGCGGTACGTAATGCCGCAACTACTCGTGATATTAGTTGGTTGCTCAAGTATGCACCACTGCTATTATTTGAAGCCATTCTTCACGCTAAGTTTAACCCAAGCAATGAAATTCAGTTAGTAACGGGGCTCAGTTTGATAAATTGGTCCAAACGGCAGGAGTTTGCCGAACGATTAACTGATTTTGTCGTAGATAAAATCCGTGTGAATAATATTAAGATTAATCTGGTACCGCAAGGGAAAGGTGTTTATCTGGATTGTTTAACTAAAATTCAAGGGTTGGCCAATCAATTATGCCTAGTGGTTGACATTGGAACTAATACGCTGGATGTGATACCGTTTGAAAATGGCAAAGCTCTGGCCAGCGAAGCATGGGCAACTAGTGACGGGGTAAATAAACCAATTCAAGAAATCCAAAAACTAATTAATCGCGAATTTGGTGTTTCGACTTCTGAAGCTGAAGTCGCAAGAATCATGCGGACCAACCAAATTGCTATCGGCGGTGAATCGCGGGATTTATCGGTGTGGATTAACGAAGAAAAACAAATCTATTTTGAAATGCTGCTTAATCAACTTATTAGCAAAAATTCAGATTTGTATAATCGTGCAGATGTGATTATTTTTGCGGGTGGTGGTGCAAATTATGCCCCTGATTATTTACCTGACAATAAACAATTCTACTTTGCCGCAGAGCCAGAAAATTCAAATGTAAATGGTTATTTTAGTTTATTAGGTGATTAAGATGGCTAGAATAAACGTAACGATTTCCGATGAACTTGATGAGCTGCTTCTTACTACCTTTAAAAATAAAGGTGATAGAAGATTGTTTATTGAGAAAGCGATTAAAGCAGGGTTTAATAATTTTGAGCTTTGTGGTTTCTTTGAAATAACGCCACTAGATGAATTAATTAACCGTGAGCGCAATATGAATACTCTGGTGCCAATTGCTTTTAAGGCTAAACCAAAATTAGCTGAGGTTACAACTAAAAATCCCGCACTGAATCCCACTGAGCACAAACAAGTGCCTGGTAAAATTTGTGCAACAGCTAAAACTGGCGAAACTAACCAAATCAAAATTGATTCAGAATTTGATACTAATTAAATAGACTTTCAAAATCTATTTAATTAAATCATTCAAACTAAAAATTTAAACATTATACTTTATTACACAGGAGTAAATTCTATGAACTTAGATATTCAAGCAATTGTTAATGCCAAGCTTAGCGAAATGGCTGAGAATAAAATAATCGAAACTCAAATTCAAACATCATTGGAAAAAACTATCCGCGAGAGCGTGCACTCTGCGCTGAATTCATATGAC
This sequence comes from Burkholderiales bacterium, assembly GCA_019744945.1. GTDB lineage: Bacteria > Pseudomonadota > Gammaproteobacteria > Burkholderiales > UBA11063 > Aquella. The sequence goes on along the minus strand of JAIETT010000085.1, from coordinate 5,716 downwards.
CTAAAAAGATCGATTGAAAATAAAATGACTGATGTCATTGGTGCATCAATGAAGGGATTTGATTTTAGCAGCTATCACGGATTTATTACCAATTACTTCAATCAATTAGTTAACTTCACACTTAAAGAAGATATTAAGCTTAAAGTCGAACAATCATTTAACCAAATGCTTTTCACCAAACGCGAAAGCATTAAACTATCTGAAATCTACGATATGTATCGGACATATCTACTAGAGAAAATGGATGATGGAGAAAAATATGAACTAAATAATGATTTTTATCACAATATTTTACGCGATAAATACACGATTGACATTAAGCTCGGAAGAACTGAATTCGAAAGATATAGTTCACATGAGGCGGGTTCTGTGTTTTTTGCTATTTGGCCAGAAAGGGAAACCGTTGGCACAGATAGTGAAGTTGGCACATTGTGGCAAGTTGTGCTAGAGGGTAAAGAAATTGGTGAACAATTAACTTTTGGTGGTAATTCAGATTTTGAGCTATTATTAATTAATTTATACTTTAATAAAACTAAAATTGAAATTGACGTCTGGGATGATATAGATACAAGTTTAGGTTTAGATTTTTAATTTAAAAGGAGTAAACCACTATGCCGCCAACAACTACACCAGAGTTACCGCCACCAGCAGCTATGAGTTGTGAAGTGATGACCGAGGACGAATACAGTAATCATGTTAAATCACAACAGAACAAAGCAGTCCAAGATCATGCTCTTGCGTTTAGTGTGTGGCTTTTTGATTGTGTGATTTTTGGACGCAAGAAATGACCTCGATTAACCAGCAAATTTTTAACCATTTTTGCAATATCCACAACATGTGGGCTGAGGGCTACATCACCATAGAAATTTATCTAGAATACCTAGAGAAGAATATAGATAAATTCAATGATAGCGCTTATTATGAGCCGTTGTTAGATACTGCAAATCTATATCGTCATCATGAATATGGTGAGCGGTTATTTAGAATTGTTGATATGTTGCCCGCGCCATCTTGTATAAACATAGAGTGCGTGGTGACGTTTAACAATGACACTGCAAGGAATATATTTCAACAAACTCCTGAAATCATCGGTCCGCAAGTTGACCTAGATAAAGAACTTGCTGCCGCAGAAAAACGTATTGAATTGGGTCTTATGTAGAGATTAAAGGGGCTAAGTGAAACAAATTTAAAGGAGATATCACAAAATTAACCATTACTTTTTACCGCTACGCTCTTGCGTAGTTTTTTTAACTTTATAAGGAATCTATCATGCTGTTTTCAGAATTCATCTCTAATTATAACGGCGGACATTTGGACGAAATTCTCGGCAGAGAGTTACAGTCTGTAATTGAAGCTATCGATTACCACGGGCGCAAAGGTACGCTAAATTTAGCACTAGCGCTTAAACCAAGTGGTGCTGGAAAAATGGATGTCGTTGCAACTTATGCCGCTAAACCACCAATTGACAATACCGTAGCCGGCATAATGTTTGTTGATAAAAATAAAAATCTGGTTGCAGACGATCCGTACCAACCAAAACTGGAGTTAACTTTAGCTACTCCGTCAACCCCTAAAACTATTTTAAAGGCAATATAATGAGCAATACCAATCAAGAACAAAACATTTTACAAACATTTCTAGAAAATGTTTCAACTCATGAAGTTGTAGGTACTGATGAAGCTGGTATGCCAACAGTTATTTTAAGTCATGATTCTAGAAAACTTATTGACTTAGAAAAATTTGCAGTAGCACCACGTAGAATTGTAACTAATCGTGAATTCAACGATTTGCGTGGTTTTATCGACTACGTAAATGACTTTAAAAATGAATCAACGGTATGCTTTGCCGGTAGTAAATCAATTAAAGTATACTTTGATTACCACGATAAAGAAAATCCCCGTTGGTGTGAGCACGTTGCTGTGTTTAATATTCAGTTATCTAATCGCTGGAAAATTTGGCAAGGTGCAAATAACCAGTGGATGAAACAAAAAGCGTTTGCTGATTTCTGTGATACCGGACTTAATGAGATCATTGATCCAAGTCAATCTGAAATTTTAACTCTCGTTAAAAACTTTCGTGCAACTGTATCACATGTGTTTGATTCTGAAGCAACTCGCGGTGGTGGTCAAAATCTTAGTTATCGCAAAACTACAACCGGTGGTAATACAACGAATGAGTTAATTGTACTGCCTGATTATATTACGCTAGCCTTGCAGCCTTTTGAAAACATCAACGTAATTAATCCACGCTTACCAGCAGATAAGCAAATTCCAGCTTATCAATTGCAGGCTAAAATTGCTTGGCAAGCTAATTTTGATGGCGACGACGCGAAGGGTTTATTGTTTAAAGTACAGATTCTTAACGTTGAAAATGTTATTGATGAAACACTGGAAACAATCAAGAACGCTGTTGTTGAATTAACTAAAATCAAAGTTTATATCGCTTAACTATATCACCCGTTTTATGGGTGATATATATTTTAGGGTTTACAAATGAAAAAAATATGTATAAAACAAGAACGAGATGTAGAAATTAAAAGCATTTTGTTAGATTTGCCAATTCGCTATAAAGACGAGGTTATACCTTTTGATTTTCCTTGCCGCGTACCAGGACCAGGGGTAGATCATGATAACTATGATAGGCTACAATTATTGGTCGATATAAGCACAGGAGAAATTTTAACTCCTAAATTTCCAAAAGACTTTAAGTATAAGATTGATTCAATGAAAGTTTGCGATGAGGGTATATACATTCTTTATGATGAGCAAAACAAAGAGGTTGCTCGACATGAATGCTATGTACCACGCTGTGTACCAAATGATTATGGTGATTATGTAAATCTGGACATTGAAGATGGTTTTATCAAAAACTGGGGAAGCCCTGATAATTTTGTAGAATTTGAAGAAAAGTAACTAAATCAGAAACAGTGCGCTGATGGTTGCCGAGTATGAGTCGGCATCTTTGAGCGCATTGGTTATTCAATGGAGTTAAGGAGTTAATCAATGAAAATAAGCACACTAATTCATGACCTACAAGTCATGCAGAACATTCACGGCGACGTTGAGTGCATTACTTCAACCAAGACGGTAACGGCTGTAGATGGCTGTCATATTAGCATCGACGCTTACGCGACCGACCTTATTAAGGGCGTTTGGGTTGAAGAAGAAGCGGCGTTAATTCTAAATCTGGAGTGGAAAAAATGATTGATTATCTAATCAAACAATGGGAGATAACAGAGCGCTGTTATCAAAAAATGTTAAAAGTTTATAAGGGGTTATGATGGAAGCGTTAATGTCTGTAGGTTGGATAAAACTTGGTTGGGTTAGCTCTCGCCAATTTAATAAACTAACGGGATTGAGTTCTGATGCAGTAGCAAAGCGTATCGAAAACCCAAGCTATTCAGAATGGAGAATTGGTGAGGGAATAGTTCGCAAAGTCAGAGAAGGACTTCAGATTCACTATGAAAGGTATATGGAGTGGGAAGAGAACAGAAAGAGGTAATATCTGGGGTACGTATTCGCGGTACCGCCATTCAGATAGACTTTTATTATAACAACATCAGATGCCGCGAAACTCTCAAGCTCGAACCGTCACCAAAAAATATCAAATACGCCATTAGATTAAAAGCAACTATTGAATTGGAAATTGAACAAAATAAATTCGACTATAAACGGCATTTTCCAAACTCAAAAAGAGTAAAGATGTTTATACCAATCAGCACAACAATAACTTGTGCTGATTTGCTTTTAACTCAGCTTGCAATTTACAAACGGCGACATGATGTTGGCAATATGGCAAAATCTACATATGATGGTTACAAGCAAATTATCAAAAATAAGTTAATTCCTGATCTTGGTGAATACAAATTATATGAAGTAACGCCTAAAATACTTCGTCAATGGGTATTAATGCAAGAATTAAGCTCCAAGACATTTTACAATAAATTAACACCACTGCGTTCTATATTGCAGGAAGCGGTGCACTCTGGATATATCAGCATCAATCCATTTGATAATGCTGGAATTGAATCTCTAATTACAGATATTTCATTGCCAAAAAAACAAGAGATTGACCCTTTTAATGAAGAGGAAAAAAATATTATCATTAATCATGCAACTGGCCAATTAAAAAACTTAATTCAATTCGCATTTTACTCCGGGTTAAGAACTGGGGAATTAATCGCTCTACGATGGTCTGATATTGATTTTAGTGCTGGCGTGGTAAATATAACAAACAATATTGTTGAAGGACAAGAAAAATCCCCTAAAACTTCAGCTGGAATTAGAAAAGTTTTATTGTTACCAAAGGCAACTGAGGCATTAATTTACCAGCAAAAATTTACGGAAATGGCAAATAACTTTGTATTCCACAATCCTAATACAAATCAACGGTGGCTAGATAGTGAAAAAATACGCTATCACTGGAAAAAATTATTAAAGGCCGCAGGAGTTCGTTATCGCTACCCGTATCAAACTAGACATAGTTATGCAAGTATGCTATTAAGTAATGGAGAATTGCCTGCATGGATTGCATCACAGCTTGGACATGCCAACGTTCAAATGGTATATAACGTTTATGCTAAATGGATTCCAGATAGCAGCTTAAAGGACGGGTATAAATTAAAAGGAGTTTACGAATAGTCACAATTTGGTCACAAAATTTAAAGCACTAACATATCTAGCTGTTATAATTTGGTTTATTAGATTAGAGCAAGGGAATTTCACCCTGCCCCGAAAGATAAGCGATTATTATAACATAGCTCAAACCACAGCTATTATAGTATTGTATAATTTAGAGTGTTTTTACAAATCTTAAATAACCAACTAAAATTAAGTTTTTTAATAAGAGAATTTTATCATTAAAATCAATTCAAACCATCCACTAGCAAAACACGAATTAGTCGTCGGTGAACAAGTCAATCACAACGGAATCAATTATACAGTCGAGAATGAAAGTTTTGAACAGTATGATTTGGAACCAGAACGATTATGCTATTGGAAATTTTATACTAAAGTTCATTATAAATAACTCACACATTTAGCATAAATATAAGAAATTGGTAAGCACTAAGCCATCACACACGCAGAAATAGCCCTATACATAGGCGCAAAAAAACCTCCACCATTTTATACTTTTTAAACTTAGATATTTACATGAAACAAACATTGACTTATTCAATAAATTCATGACATAATAAAGTATTAACAGAAAGGATATTAATGTCTACTAAGAAATTAACTGATAAAATCAAGAGAATATTATCTTCCTTATTTGAGGTTAAGATTGAATCCATTAGGTTGCAATATTCTGATAATTTATGCTATAACAAAAACTTTACAATTAAAAGAAGTTTACGCGAATTAATTTTAAATGGAACAAATCAATTTTTTTATATTGGAATTTACAATAAACAGAAAATAGGCAATAGTTGACAAATTGAATTAAAGATTTTTAAAATACCAACAAGCAATATAACACAAGTTTTCAATATTATTTGCAAAAGTGGAATAGATAAAGGTAACCGTTACAATACATCGAACAGAAGTGACTCTACTCAGAATACGAGTACGTCATAAATTTTGTGTCAATCTGATTTCTACTTCATTTTAAATCAGATTTTTCCAAATTTGATTAACATCTGTTGATATGCCATAGCCCAGTCACGAATCGGCATTGTCCAGCGTTTGGATATATTCTGGATTGCCAAATACAAGAC
>JAIETT010000020.1 GCA_019744945.1 Burkholderiales bacterium | reverse complement strand
TCGTGGACATTAACGTTAAATTTAAGCACAGAGTTTATAACCAATCCGCCAATTTCGGGGGATGGGCTAAAATACCCAGTTAGGTAATTTAGTTATTAGTGCCGTTGGTGATGTATATTCTAATCCAATTGACAAAAATACTAGCAATGATCAAGCTAAAGCAGATGCAATTGCAATTCCACCAGTATTTACTATGTCAGATATTATGGCTTATTCTATTACTAACGCTAAATCGCAAGAAAGTCAAAATGTTAAGAAAGTTTATAACTGTGATTTTACTTGGGATAAAGATAACTTTAGGGCTAAAAACGTTTGCTTTAATCCAGCAACCGATAAGTATCAAACGTCTGATGCTAAATCAATTGGTGGTCTTCAAATTTTACTTTATAATAAAATTAACAAAATCCATAACTCACTCATTAGCGGTACTGGTGAAATTACAGATAACGATTTGACAGTGCTAAGTTTAGCTGATGCGCCAATATTTCAATTGATGCAAGCTGGTATTGATTTAGACATGGATAGTTATACTATGACAATTATTAATAAGTGGATGGATTATTCAGTGCACCGTATGTATCAACGACTATTCACCGATTTGTCAATGGCTGTTTCAAATAAAGTGGCAACACTTAAGGCAAATGTAGACCCGTCACAAATTGGTAGATTGGATGGAGTTGTTAATTCATTTAGCCAAGCTCAAAGTGTAATTAAAGCTCAAGTAGATAAAGATGTAAGTGAGAATAAATTGAATCCGCAAGAAGTCTTGGATGCGTTAACCAAATTAAGAGCGGCAATTATAGCTTATGCATCACCTGAACTTCAACAACAAGTCGCATTTAGTTCACAGTTTAGGAGTAATTAATAATGGCACAAATGGTTATTTATACTTATGGTGCAAGTGAGTATTTGAATTCAGTATTAGAATCAATGTCACTGTTGTTTGACTTTAACAAGCATTCAGAATTAGTCTGGCTATATCGGATCGCTGCGGTGTTGGGGGTACTTATTTTAGCACTTCGTCCATTTGCCGCTAAAGGTCCAGATGGTTCACCTGGTGCGATTGATTGGCCGTGGTTTTTTAGGTTCGCAATCATAATGTTTGTAATTGTGGTACCTAAATCAGATGTGCGTATTGAAGATATTACGCTCAAGAAAACTTACGTGGTTAGTAATGCGCCATGGGCGTTATCTACCTTTGGTTGGTTGACTTCAACTATTGGGTACGGATTAACTAATATGTATGAGAGTGTAATGGGTGGAGGGATGAATCCAATTGAGAGCTATAGTGGCAATGGTATAGCATTTGGTTCACAATATTACAATGCACTACCAAGCATAGCTCAAATTGATGCCAATGGAATGCAAGTGGCGCAACCATTTATTGCAGAATGTTTATTACCAGCAATTACACCAATCAATACAAGGTTTAGTGGCTTTACACGTAACCAATTATTTAATTCGCCTAATTATATGGACGCGATGAGGGGGATGAGTACAAACTATTTAAAAAATAGATATGTTTATACTGATGTAAGCAATGGTACGGTAATGACTTGTTTGGAGCTGCGAGATTCATTATTAAGTGAATTCAATCAACAGGGTGAAATTGTTTTAAACATGGCTGGTCTAAAAAATTGGAATACAATTACAGAATTAGACAATACTTACATTAAACAGGCAACTGATGCTTCAGCTAATTCATTAAAACAAGCGATGATGATTAATGCTATATATGCTTCAGTTCAAGCTCAAGCTATCAAGCTTGGAGATTCTGGGACTGCGGATTCATTATATCAAGCTCGAGCGCAATATCAACAAATTAGTGCTTGGCGACAAGGGAGTCAATTTGCCAGTGTTTCATTAGTTTGGTTACATATTGTAGTTGAGAGCATGGCCTATGCCTTGTGGCCGTTAATAACATTCTTAATATTGTTTCCATGGGGTTGGCAAGTCTTAATGGAGTATATTAAGGTGTTATTTTGGATTCAGTTGTGGCCAGTAATGTACGCAATCTTGAATTCAATAATTGCAGTTTATGCGGTTAACAAGAGTAATGCATTGGCCATGCAATATGGCGGATTCACTTTAAGTAGTTTCTTTAGGATAGGGGATCTCAATGGTGGAATTGTCTCCACGGCTGGTTACTTATCAACTATGGTACCTGTCTTAACTTGGATGTTGATGCAACGAGCTGGTATGGGCGTGATGGGAGCCGTGAGTGGATTTTCTGCAGCAACCAACTCTTCCGCAACCGAAGCAGGTAAGCAAGAGGCTCTAGGGGATATGCAGATTAATCGGGTGAACATGGGCGATCGTAATTTTACAACCACTACAACAACTGGTGAAAATGTAAACAAAAATATAAGCTCAACGGGCACGGTAACTTCGGTCGGGGATGTTTCGACTATTCAATCATCTGCGATGGATAATAAGTTAATATCAGGAGTCAATTATCAACAAGCGGCTCAACATCAGTTATCTAATCAACGGTCTGAGTTAGAAACTCAGGCGGGTAGTATGAAAACAGCTTTCGCAAATGCAAGGCAAAGTTTATATAACGCTCAAAAGGGAACTCAAGGTAGTGAGAGTCACACCACTGGCAATGGTCTTAAGCAAAGTGATGCAATTGGTAATGCTCTTCAAGTTATGACGGAATTGCAAGCAGGTCTTGGGGTTGGTGGTGGAAAAGCCATTATTGGAGCTAGTGGCGGTATAAATGTTAAATCTCTCAACGACATGAAAGAGAGTCTATCTAAATTAAAAGATTCAGCCGATAGCTACAGTCATGGAGGTAACGCAAGTATTACGAATGCATTTGCCGCTACACAAGGCGTGATTCAACAATCTGAAAAGATGATTTCAATGGCTGAGAGTTACCAAAAAATGGAATCAACAATAAACTCTTCTGGGTATTCAATACAAACCAACGGAGATATGGAACTTGTCAAAGATCTTAAATCTCAAGGTTATACTGAACAACAAATGTTAGACATGCAACAGAACGATTCAGCTAAATTTAATCAGCTTGCCAGTGACTTTGCTGGTCGGTATGTTCGTAGTTTGGGAGACACTCAAAACTATTCAACTGATGGTTTAAATCATGATGCGGCTCAAGGTAAAATAAATAAACTCGCCAACCAATATGGAAATAATGGTGGTAATGATAGCGTTACTGGTGGTGCACAACAATATATTAACGATAAAAATGCTTACGTCACACATGAAAATAAACAGCAGCAAGATCTTTACGAATACCAAAATCAGAAGCAAAATGATCCTCTAAATATTATTGGGGATCAAGCAAGTCAAGTTGGAGGAGTTGTAGGTAAGGCTGTATTTGGTGGATTAACAAGAAGAGGTGAGAAAGAAGCCGAACGAATAGCTAATGGAGGTGCCCCAGTTGGTAAAAAATATCTAACTGGAAAAGATTAAATGAATAAAATTTAATAGGTTATGGTAAAATTGCTACATGAAATCATAATTTAACTTGGAGGTAGTTATGGCTGTAATTGTAGCAATTATTTCAATGCTTATTCTGTGGAAATTAGTTTCTGCGGTATTGAAAACACCTAGCTCAGATGATTCTACTATTAATCAAGAAGCGTATGGTCATTCGAATAAATGTGAAACTAATAAAAATTATGGTGATTATCGTAGCACTGATGATATGACGACTAATCCAATTTATTCGAGTGTGCTATGTAATATTCATAATGATGATTAATTTCATTCCAACTTGCTGCGTAATTGGCACAAGCGTTAATAATATACAATAATAAATAATAACGAGGAAAGCAATCAGATTATATTCTGAAAGTGCTTTTATAGTGTGATGCTACATAAGAGTTTTAAGAGTGTAATTAAATTACGCTCTTTTCTTATTTTTAATGAGGATAAAAATTATGAAATTCTTGCCTTTGATTGTGATTTTTGGCTTTTTAATTTTTGGTGTGGTTATTCCTGCGTTTACAAAAGGTCGTAGAAGTAATAAAGAACGTAAACTAAATAATAGGCATGATCAATGAAATTTAAAACAGTATTTGTTGGTACATATTTTAAAACTGCTCAGATGATTGCAGAAAATGCTTGTGATAAAGACATTTTCTTAAAATTTGAAGGTTTTGTTAAGGCTTCAGCTTATATCGATAAAAAGACTAATGAGCCTAAAGCCCAACTATCATTAACTTGTTTTGATATTACAGTTATCAAAGACAGCTCTGACGAATCAATTGATCAAACTAATTTTGATCCAGAAGATTTCTCAGGTAATGTGGATGATCTCCCTCCACAATTTTAACACTTATCCTAAAGCACCACTCCTGGTGCTTTTTTCATGTCCATATCTTTTGAAAAGTCAAAAACTGCAAAAAATACCCATATTTGGGTATTCTCAAATTAACGTATCTCTGTAAAATTCCTCTTAGTAATAATAGATCTCCTTAGTGCAGTGTACATCCCCTTAATTCGCACTGCACTCTTTTTCAAGGTGAATAAGAAATGATCTTAAATATATTATTAGTAATAATCGGAATTATTTGTACCATTATGATGGGTATTGCAGTAGTTAAATGTAATGCAGACCCAGATAATGATGAAGAGTTTGTTATCAAAATTGCAATGATCTTCTTTGTGTTTGCACTTTTAACCATTTTGGCATCTTTTGATTTATGGGTATAAAATGAAAAAACTAATATCAATCTTGGTTGCAACATTAATAGCTGGCTGTGTCAGCAGTAGTGATCTACAGAACGCTCTGAATGACAAAGTTAATATGAAATTATTACTTGATGCAGTAACACCAGATTATTCACTGTGGAACTCACATTTTTTTACTGAAAAGTGCTACAACGAGTGGGAGATTAGTTATGTGAATAGTTGTGCAAGGTTTGTCAATTCAAACTGTGTTTCAGAATACCAGAAAAATGCTTGTGATGCGTTAGACATTAGATTAAAAAAACAAGGCTATCATTTTAATTCATCGGATTTATTAGATGCTTATATAAAATGGCAAAATGAATTATCGGATCAAAGAAAAGCAGAAGAACAAAAGAACATTAATAATGAAAGACAACAGCTAATTGAAAGCATGGCTGATGGTAAAAATATCTAGGTATTACCTAGATGAAAATTTAAGGAGATTATGATATGAAAAAATTAACAGCAGCACAGAATAAATTGAAATTACAACGAGATGAACTTGTCTTGGACATAGTTAGACTTGGAATGATTATTACTGAAACTACGGACTTAGCGGTTGAAGTCAATTTAACTGGTTTTGTAGGTAGGATTGAGGTGGTTGTACATCCTAGAACTAAAGGTAGTATTCGTATTATTGATTTCTTGAGTTGTATGTATTATCCAATCGAAGACAGAGCTTGGCATGAAGCTCACTTTCCACTGGATTACAAATCGATTAACAGACAACTTGAACAATGCAAATCTGTACTCAATGATTTGCTGATTGGTAAGTTAACCTATGATGATCTTGAGCTGATTAACAAAGACTAATTAAAAAGTTATTAGGAGTAAGATCATTACATTAATGGAATCAAGTACTGAAGTTAAGATAGTAAATTTTAAGCCATTAAAGTGTTTGAATTGCAAGGTTGAGGATTAATCGTTAATTTGTGAATTTTTAAGGGGACTCGAATGTTAATGTTGGTGGTGATTGGTGTATTTAGTATAGTGTTAATAATTGTTGGCTTTTATTATGAAACGTTTTCTGCGATTCTAATGGGAGCCATGAGTTTATGCTTTGCTATTTGGCTCATTATTAATTTTAAAACGTTAAGTGGAGAGAATAATCAATTTATTGAAGTTCAACGAGTTGATAATAAGAAATACATTCAATGTATTGAAAATCAGCAATATTTAGTTAGTCAGATAAAAGGAGGAAATTTTACAACAGTGATGCTCAATGCTTCTGGAAAGCCAATTCCGTGTATTGAAAGAATTTATACGTCTGATCAGAAAAATCTACCTGAAAATAAGAACAAGATGTTTATAACAAAGTAATTTTAGAGTAGCAGATACAAAAAATGTTCAACAGTGAAAAAAGGGGTGGTAAATGCTTGATATTATAGTTGAAATTATAGCTTATATTTTGGGTCCAGAAATTCTGGAGTGCTTTAAAGCTGTGTTTAACAAGTTGTTACAGTTATGTAAAAAATTAGTAATAAAAAAGGATGTTATATGATTTTGTTTAAAATTTCTTGTGGGATATTAGTATTTTCAAATTTCATAATATCGTTATTACCAAATCTAGATGTTGTTAGAAATACTAATGATCTAAAATTAACTAATCAGTTTTTATTTAAAGTAATGATGATTAAGGTATCTTTATTTATTGCCATGATATTAGGAATGATTGGCGGTTATCTGCACTTGCTGCCACTTTTATTATCACCACACAATGATGAATGGAGCATTCTTATATCTCCATGTATTTGTGTTATATTGTTTATGACAGCATTTATTAGAATTAATTTTAAAGTTAAGACTGACAAATAATTACATAATTATTTGTCAGTAATATTAAAAATACCCATTTTAGGGTATTTTTTTGTTTTCTAATCTCTGTAAAATCCATTAATAATTAATTTATATAGGAATAAACCATGTCAATAAGTATTACAACTGTTGCGGATGAAGTTATTAAGATTTCAAAAGCTAATCTTTCTGGTACATACTTTAATTTATTTTATTTAAACAGTAGAGATCATAGCTCTGCGACTTTTAAAGGGGTGCATAACTTAAATACGGTGTTTAGGATTTTAAGTTTTTTAGCTAACTCTAAAATTATTAGTATTGATATTAATAATTTTTCTGAAATAAAAACAAAAATAGAAGATAACTTAACTCGTAAGGCAGATCAAAGTGAACATATCGAACTTTCTGCGTAAATTACAGCTGATTGCCTTGGTAGGGTGTATTGGTCACGCTTCAGCTTTAGATGTTGCAGAAGTGTTTTCATTTACTTGCATTCACTGTTTTAATGTTGAGCCACAAGTTGAAGCTTTGGCCAAACAACCAAAAGTAAACTATATCCCTGTTCCATTGTATGACCAAAGTAATATCAATGAAGTTGCGGTAATCAACGCTTACTTTGCTGCAAAAGACTTAGGTAAGGAATGGACATTTCGTCAAGCATACTTTAGTGCCGTTTTTAGTCAAGGACTACCTGCATATCAGCCAGAAACATTGAAATACACACTCCAATCATCTGGATTAAATAATGCACAATTTTATAAATTAGCAAGTAGCACTAAAGTAAATAAAGAAGTTCAATATGCGGTTAATCTTGCCATTAAATACGCAGCAACTGGAACGCCGACCTTTATCGTTAATGGTGCTCGTTCTTATGAGGGTGAAGATGCAATACAACAAATTTACACAGATTATCGCTAGTTTGGTCGGTGTGGTATTCACACAATATGCAGTTGCCGCATGTGCAGGAACTGATTGTTTTAGTCAAGGGGTTGATTTCGGTAATCAAGCCAAAACAAGCGGTAGCATAATTTCAAACTCTATTTTGGAAAGTGCTGTAGGTGCTCAGAATATGTCAGCAGCACAAGCTAATCAGGATGCAATCCAAAACACAATGGGTGGCGACTACAAAAATATTGATGGGATTACAAATTCAGGAAACTCAAAAGCTCAAGCGTGTGTTGGTAAAAATACTTCTGATTGTAATGCTTATAATTTCTATAATGATCCATTAACTAGACAAAATCAACAGGGCTTAGAAAGTGCAGTTGGTATGGCAAGTAATTTGATTAATAAACAGATTAATCAAAACGTAGATATAACTGCTTATTGTGAGACTCATCCAAATGATTCTACCTGTAAATCATGCCAAGCTGATCCAAGTCAGGCGATGTGTCAAAGTGGTAATAAATGCACAACTATTACTTACAACACTGGCAGTACAATCGAGCAGTCTAATGCTTGTGAGATCATTGGTCAGCGTAGTTATGATTGTAATAGTTGGGTTGATGATGTTGTGTTTCATTACGATTATGTTCCAGCATCACCAGCCGATGGTTCGGTTATGGCTCAAGGAGCCAATCAAGATACTTCAAAAACATACTGTGCCATTAATGCAAGCATTACTAGTAATGAAGCATTAACTGCACAAAATCAAATATCTATTAATGTAAACAGTCGTAATGATGATGGTGGATGGAATATCACCAAAGATTTTAACTATTCCATGACTGGGACAGGGTATCAATATGCGTATCAAAATAACAATAATGGCAATACTAATAAAACAATGATTGGTAGTGTCGGTTCTGGTGTTTGTAATGGCAATAGTTGCAGCCTTTCATTTACTACACAGTGCAATCACGGTCAATTGGGTGGTAATGATTGGAATCGTTCTGCCACAGTAACGCTAAACTACACCAAACCAACTGTAAGCTCAAATACATTAGTAATAGATAAAGTAACACAAAAAGATAATTGTTCAAAATAGGAGTATATATGAAAAATTTAATCAAAACATTATGTATTATCGGTAGTATCACAACTGTATATGCTGATACTGCACCTGTTAAATATGATTTAACTGTAGATTCAAAGTTGGCTAACAAAAATGCACAACTAACTGTAACCAGTAACTATCCTGGTGATATTGTCATTAATAAAATTTCACAATTTACCAATAATGGTGATGCTTGTGCTGTTGCGAATGATGACTATCTTATTCATTCTAATAAGCCATTAACACTTTTCCCATTTACCTATAAAGATATGGCAAATTGTTTTTCATCAGTTCATTTATTTGAACGCTATTCAAACGGAACGCATCCAACCGTATTAGGTTTTTATGATGCGCAACAACTTATTAATTTTAAAGTCAAAGACTATTTGAGTGATTGGGGTGCATATATTCTCACACCTGTAGTATTTAAGATTGATTACACATTCAAAAATGAAGTGAGCCAAAAAGCAATTGTTAAATATTTTGTGTATAAAATCAATGAATAAATTATTTAAAAGCTTAAAAATAACGTTGATAGCTTTAATAGCGAATAGCTGTTTTGCTGCTCAAAGCTGTCACCAAGAATCACAAATTTGCGTTGATAGTTCTCCTGTCAAATATTTTAATGGTCAAGCATTTACGTTGGCTCAGTTGGGATTAAGTTGTTGGAAGTACGACAAACATTATAACTGCCCACTAGTCGATACTTGTCAATCATACGTTAATCAGGGGTGCGTGGTTGATGTTGGACAAAACCAATGTACTGAAACAAACAATCTTGGTAAATGTGTTAGTTGGAACAAAGTTGCTAAATGTGATACAGGACAATCAGAAACAAATACGATGGTTGCGTGTGGTAATGAAATATGTAAGCCTGATGCTTCAGGTAATATGACAACTTGTTATAAAGCAGATCCTGTAACTGATACTGATTTCGGATCTGCTATGGCGGCACTTGAAGTTGCGAATGAAATGGGGGCTATGAAAAACTGCTATGATAAAAGAACTGGCAATAAATGTAATATGACAGATCCAAACGATCCTAGCAAAGGTGCAGATCCTAATTGCGAGTGTATATTCTTCCAAGGCAAATTTATGACTTATAAGAACTCATTTAATGTTTGGGATCAAGCAGGCGGTTATGGTTGTAAAATAGGTTCAACGTTTACTGATTGTGACCGAATAGCTAGAGAATATGGTAATACAACTAAAGTTAAAGCTAATCTTAAGACGAGTCAAAACTCGAAATCATTATTGGCTGCTGCAACATTACCAACGAGAGATGTTGATGCTTGGAGTGATAAAGGACAACTTAATTTAAGTTTGACT
The DNA here is from genome assembly GCA_019744945.1 of Burkholderiales bacterium. Lineage (GTDB taxonomy): Bacteria > Pseudomonadota > Gammaproteobacteria > Burkholderiales > UBA11063 > Aquella. Next base: position 46,964 of record JAIETT010000020.1, on the reverse strand, counting down.
GGCAATAAGGACACAACTGGTATCCATGCTGGAAATCCATATGTCTATAGCTTTGCTTCTTCGTCTAAAACCTTTGATGCAACTGGACAAAGTGTTACCTCGGATCAAGATGATTGGGCTGCAACCAATCAAAAAAACTCTAATTTGCAATTAGCTGCCAGTACTGGTGAAATAGTTATTGCCCAAGATGATTCTAATGCTTCAACTAATCAAGTGCGTTGGAATAGTGGCGGCAGTACAACAGGTCAGGGTAGTACTGCACAAAATAGTGGAGATGCAATGAAAGTTGTACAAGATGCCGTGAAGATGGTTTCAGATGTTTTAGATTTTGGTAGTATGTATAATCAACTTTGTACTGCTGAAGACCAATCAAAAATGATTAATGTCGGAAAACATCATTGCCTATTTGATTATGATGGTGTGCCTGGGCCAGAAAATAATGAATGGATTTTATATACTTATGGTGATAAAAATCAATGGAGCTATCAAGACTGTACATATCAAACTACATTTTGGGGTGCATATAGTGCGTGCGGAACTGGGGCTAATAATTATGCAGTTTGTAAAGGCTGGTATGGAACAGCTTGTGCTTTATGTGGAATTGGAATTTGTCCTGGTTACTGTAGTGATTTAGATATGTATTGCTATGGGCAAACGCTTGGCGGACATGGTGGTCAAGATTGTGGTGGTGTGACTGGCGGTAATGATGTTATTTTTAAAGGTAAAGTTAATTGCTGTTTTTCGTCAACTATCTCGAAAATAATAACTAAGGCTGCTTTTGAACAGCACATTGGTGGACGACCAAGTCTTAATAATATGAGGAATTATGTTGCCCAATTTCATGATACAGAAGTTTGCTCTACATCTGAATTAGCCAGTGGGAAGTGCAATTCTGGAAATACAGGTATTAATACGGCCAATACATTTCAAGCAATGTGCGAGCGAGGTATAACTATATCAGAGATGCAAGCTATTGATTTTTCACGGGTGGATTTTTCTGAGTTCTATGCTGAAGCTAACAAAGGAGTTAACACAAGTAGTTTTAATACCAATAATCAGACTAATACGAACCAAACAAATCGAGTAACTGACAGTATAAATAATCAGAAACAGCAAAACTTGCAGTTGCAAGGCAAGAGTTATTTTTCATTCTAGATTATGAATAAAATTAAAAAACTTGCACAATTACTTGAAATATATGGAACTAAATGCACAATCTGTAATATAAATATGGCTGATTCAATTCGGCCAATTGTGCCACATAATTGCTTGAAAACATTAAGGCAGATTAATAAACGTAAATCACGTGCTAATGCTAGAGTACTTCCAGTTTTTAGTACCTGGCAAATTCAAAATTTGTTATCTGTTTGTCGGCAATGTTTAGATAGGACTGTTCATCAAAGCATTTATGAATGTTGTACAAAAGTTGTATTGACGAGAATTGATGAGAAACGGTTGGCGGTTGGTTATATTTTACTTGAGTCTGTTGTTAATCAGCGTCAATTTAGAATGGCTTTAGTTCGTAAATTAAATTTAGAAGGGAGATCATATTGATAAATAATTTTAGCTTGGGTGATTTATTTATTATCGGCTCGTTCACCACTGCAATTGGTACTCGAAAATATCCATTATTGTTATTAAAAAGGATGTTGGATACTAAAGAAATAAGCTCTAGAGATATAAAGATAGTATTTTCATATTTGATAATCTGTGGAGTTTGCTTAATGGTATCTGGAGTAATGATTTCATATAATAGTTTTGCGGTAGTTGAAATATTAAGGCATCCAGAAATGTTTGCAGCTGGTAGTGGAGTGTTTGAGGGGTTGAAATCTACAACGTATTTTATATTGTTGTTAATTTGGTGGTTTCTTGGCTTTAAACCAATAATGAAAAATCTTGAATTAATTGAAAGGCGGTAATAATGTTAGTAATTAATAAAAAAACAAAAGAGTTAAAACTTAAAATCAGTGAGTCGGTAGTACACGATCTAGAGAATTTAACCGAAATGGCTAAAACTTTGGGCTATGATTTAGATGTTAGCGCTAATGTTGAAAAACATTTATCTCGTGAAATTATCAAAGTTCGTGAACAGTTAAATAAAAATCAGAATAATGGAGTTAGTAAACATGAATAATAAACTTACAGAATTGCGTGAAAGCATAGTTAGCGGCATGATGATCTTAAATGCTCTTGACTATGAAGTTGATTTTATTCGTCAGCTAGGCTTTAAGATGAGAGTTCAATTGGTTATGCCACTAGCAAAACGTCATGCACTAATGGAGCTAAATATTGTTACCGATGAAATGGCTCTGGCTGAATTCGTAGTCCCATTTGAAGAAATATTATACGAGTATGCAGAAATAGTTAGCAAATTAGAACGCCCAAATCCAGATCTGTTAATTGTTGAAATCCCAGCTGATCCAGATTTATCTGAGTTAATGTAAATATAAAAGGAAATCTAATGAATAAAACACAATTAATTAATGAAATTTCAGAACGCACTAGTCTAAATAAATCTGAATCACTTCGAGCTTTAAATAGTTTAATGGATATAATCAATTGTCAACTAGCTAGTGAGAATGAGGTATACATAAAAGATTTAGGTCGATTTTATACTAAAGTTAGAAAAGAGCGAACTGGTCGTAATTTAAAAACTGGTAGTGAAATAATTATTCCACAGCAATTAGTACCAGCATTTAAGCCTAGTCTAGTATTAAAACAAATAATTAATAAATAATTTCTAACGGAGTCCTTATGAAAATTAGTCAATTATTATTGATAACTTCGTTATCAGCTATCAGTCTATCATCTTTTGCTTCAACACCAATTAATGCTGGAGCTTCATTTGATATTGGGTTCAGCCCAAATCAAGGTGGGCTACCATTAATTCTTAAAGCAATTGACTCATCAAAAAAGTCAATTCATGTAGCAGCATATAGTTTTACATCTAAACCGATTGCACAAGCATTACTAAGTGCATCGAAACGGGGCGTAGATGTCAAAGTAATTGCAGACCAAAAATCTAACTCTGGTAAATATAGTGCAACAACATATTTAGCAAATAATGGGGTAGTGGTGAAGCTTGATGGAAACTATCCAATCTTTCATCATAAATTCATGGTTATTGATGGAGTGGATCTAGAAACAGGATCATTCAATTATAGTGCAGCAGCTGAAGCTAAAAATGCCGAGAATGTAATTGTGCTATGGAATGTACCTCAAATTGCTCAAACTTATAATAATCAGTGGAATAGTTTGTGGCAAGAGGCGACTCCGCTTACTTCAAATTATTAAAAATGATAGCAAGAAGTAAACATCAATTTTCTAGGATAGTTATTTTTTTAGATTTTGATGGAGTTCTGCATTCGAAGTTTTCTTTGATTTAATGCCTAATTTTTTTAGAGTGCTGGAAGAGTTCCCTTGTGCTATGGTTGTTATCTCCAGCGATTGGCGCGAAGAATTAACAGATAGAGATTATATTCAATTGTTTGGTCAATATCATTCGCGAATTATAGGTATAACGCCACGAATCAAATTTGCTAGGCGTGAAATTGAAATTTTACAGTATGTTAAAAATGCGCAAATTAGCCAGTTTATAGCAATAGATGATGATTGCAGAGATGAGTTGTTTTCATATAAATGCCCGTGGTTATTTAAGACAGATTTTAATAATGGATTGGATTTACTGGCCACTGAAAAATTATTACAATTTATCAATGATAAACTAATAAAAATAGAAAGTTAAAATGATGAAGATCAAAATTTGGGCGATTATGTCATCGACTGTTATTGCAGCATTTGCAGATAATCAGGTACTTGAACAATATGTTGTTAGCAATCTTAATGTCAATGCTCAAACATCTGCTATTGTACAAGGTATTAGTGAATTTAAAGCAACCCAAGTTCAAATACAATATGCTGGTGCGTATGTATTTTTAGCGAATGAAGTAATGGTCGGAATTACTTCACAAATCAATGTACCTGTACAGCTAATTCCTGTCAATGCTTATTACAATTACAATAATGGACAAATCACAGTCAATCTCATTGGCGATCCAGCAAAACAAGATAATGATGATCAACAATCAGACGGAAGTTTTTTCGGCTATACAACACCAAACAAAGGGTTTTTTAATAATTAAATGTCGTTATAGCATTATTTTAGATTATCTTAAAATTGAACAAAATACCCATTTTCGGGTATTTTTTATTTTTATGCTATTGATAGAATGAGAGGTGTGATATTTATACAAATTATTAAAAAGGTGCAACATGAGCTATACATTCGGTTTTAATCTAGGGATTAGCAACATTGGCTGGGCGGTTTACGATACACAAAATAATGCTTTGGTTAAATTAGGGGTTCATACTTTTGATCCAGCAGAGCATCCAAAAGACGGCAAGTCTTTGGCATTACCTAGACGTGAAGCACGAGGGCAACGTCGCCGTATTCGCAGACGAGCATATCGAATGAAATCTATCCGAAGCTATTTAATTAATTCTGGATTAATTACTCATGGCGCAATGGAATTATTGTATAAAACACCTGGTCAAGGAATTGATCAATATAATGTCTATGAATTAAGAACTCGAGCATTAGATTCGTTAATCTCAAATCATGATTTAGTTAAAATCTTAATTCATTTAGCTAAACATCGAGGATTCAAATCAAATCGTAAGGGCGAAGCTAAAGACAAAGATAGTCAGAAGATGAAACTAGCTATGCGAGAAAACCATGACTTACTAGCTGCATATCGTAGTGTTGGCGAAATGTTCTATAAACAAGATAAATTCAGCGATCGCAAACGTAATTTTACTGGTGATTACCGTTGCATTGTGCTTAGGAGCGATTTAGAAGCTGAAGCTTTACGCATTCTAGAAACTCAAGCTGAATTTGGTAATGAGTCGATTACTCCAGCATTTATTGAACGCTATATTACAATGTTCAATTGGCAAAAGCCATTTGACTTTAATAATAACATTATCGGTATGGTTGGTAAATGCCAATTTGAACCAAATGAACTACGAGCTCCAAAAGCTTGCTACTCCGCAGAATTGTTTGTAGCACTTTCTAAATTAAATAATATTCGTTATGAAGTTGACAGTATCGAATATAAACTGTCTGTAAATGAAATAGCTCAAATTATTACATTAGCAACAAACCGTACTACTAAAAAATTCAACATTAGTTATAAAACCTTGCGTAAAACTCTCCAGCTTGAAGATAATGCACGCTTTAACTTCGTTAGATACGATGCACATGATGATTTCTTGGAATGTGAAAAAGAATTAATCAACGAACTTGAATTTAAAGCTTATCATGAGCTTAAATCCGCAATTATTAATAGAGGTGACATCTGGAATAGCTTGGAGTCAAATGTTGACTTACTCAATCAAATTGGCGTTATTCTTACGTATAATAAAACTGACGATACGATCCAATCAGCCCTAAACACCTTGCTTTTAAAAAATGAGTTTAATCCATCACAGACTAATACGATAATTAGTGCTATTTTAGATAATGGAGTAGGCTTTGATAAAAATCTTAACTTATCCCTAAAAGTCGTACAGAAACTAATTCCATTCCTAGAGCAGGGCAAACGCTATGATCAAGCCTGTGAATTAGCTGGTTATGAGTTCAAAGGACAAACCCAGAATAAATCTAACTATCTGCCATCGCTTAAAGAACTTGGTATTGATATTGATTTAACTAACCCTGTGGCAATTCGTGCAATTACCCAGTTCAGAAAACTGGTTAACGCACTAGTCCGTGAGTATGGCTCACCATATCAGATCAATATGCAAATGATGCGTGATATTGGTAAAACTCGCGAGCTACGCAATAAGATTCACTCGGAACAGAAGAAACGTGCAGTTAATAATCAACAACTATTTAATGAGTTCATCGAGCTATTTGGTAGTAAACCAATTAAAGATGAGTTATTACGTTATCGTTTATGGAGACAACAGGGTAACAAATGCTTATTAAGCCAAAAACATATTTCAGTTGAAGCCGTGCGACATGGTAATTACCTGTGCCAAATTACTCATATACTTCCACTCAGCCGTAGTTTTGACAATAGTATTAATAATACTATCTTAGCCTATACCTCAGAAGTGCAAAATAAACGCAACCAGAGCGTTTATGAGTATTTGATGTTTAATGAACAAAAACTCAATTGGTTAAATGAATATTCTGAATACTTGCTTAAACACAATAAGCAGTTTGGTTATAGCTATACAAAACACCGTTTACTTGGACTTAAGAAGTTTAATGACGAAGATTATATTAACCGTAATTTAAGCGATAGCAGTTATATCGCTACGTACTGTTATAACTATGTCCGTAAACATTTGAAGTTTGCTGAAAGCCGTAACAAAGTACCAGTGCGAGTTATTACGGGACAAGCAACAGGCTTTCTCCGTAACCGTTGGGGCTTATGGAAAGATAAGAATGCGAACGTGCTGCATAACGCAACTGATGCCGCAGTAGTAGCCGTCTTCTCTGAAAAAATGAAACAGAAAGTGACTAAATACTTGCAACTAGAGGAGCAAGCTCTTGGTAATAGCGATGATTATGTGGATCAATCAACTGGTGAAGTATTTGAATACTTTCCACGTCCACATATAAATTTTAAGTTTGAAATTAATGATCATTTAAGTAAGCTCTTTGTATCAAGAATGCCAAGACACAAAGTTGCAGGTAAAATCCATGATGATACGATTAGATCATTAAAGTATGTGGATAATACACGACCTGATTATTATGGTGGCAAACCATTTTCGATGGTTCGCAAACCACTTCAAGAAAGTGGCATTAAACTTAATGAAGAGGGTGATATTCTTAAAATTGCACCGATGTATAAACATACTCGGCCAGAATTATATAATGCATTGAAAGAACGCTTGGAGCAACATGATAACGATTGCAAAAAAGCCTTTGCCGAACCATTATATGCTCCAGATCAAACAGGAAGACCAACAAATTTACTGATTAAGACGATTAAAACTGCTCAATTGCAATCTGCTGGAGTACGAGTACATAAAGGAACTGGAATTGCCGATAATGGCGGAATTGTTCGTTCAGATGTATTTACTAAAAACAATAAAACCTATATCGTACCAATTTATCAATCTGAAGCAAGAAAAGGTCTTGAACTACCAACAACAGCCAATGGCGATATAGAAATTGATGAGAGCTATAAATTCATGTTTAGCTTATTTAGTGATGATTTAATTAAGGTTACGCAGGGCAGTGATTCATATTTCGCATACTTTAATTCATTGAATTTTAAAGCTGGCAAAATATTAATTGAGAAACATGATAAATCATCATGGGATCGTAAAAATGTTGCTAAAGATGGCGCAGCACCAATTACTCAACGGACACTGGCAATTAACACCATTTCATTAGAGAAGTATTTAATTGATATTTTAGCTAATAAAGTCAAGGTTCGTCAAGAAACTAGATTGAAATTTATTTGAAATATTGCAAAGATAGAGAATGTATTTAATATATGTTTGAGAGTTTCTTGAAAAATACCAAACTATCTCTGCTTAAATTCTGATTTGTTGTAATTTTTTTGAAGGTTAATCTGATGTTTGATATTATACTTAATATATTTTTAGGTCTGACTATTGTTTTGATCTTTGTAATACAGTGGTGGAAATCAAAATCTACACGTGAAGTAATAAAGATATTAAATAATTCAAAGGTAACTGATTATCTTGACACTGTAAATTATTCAGACTTGTTAATATTAAGAGATGGTCGATTTTACCTCAATAAAAACCAAGACGCCGTTGCTGAACTAAAAAAACTTACAGGCGTTAATAATCTAAAATTTAAAAGAATTGCAATTCAACTGATTGTTTTATATTATCTAGAAAAAACTGCAAACACTAAATCTTATATAAACAATGGCATATCAAACATTAATGATTAGCAATCCTGCTTATTTGTCGCTTGACTCATGCAGGATTAAAATCACACAAAAACAAATAAGTAATTTTTTACCTGTGGAAGATTTAGCGTGTATTGTGCTAGATAATCCACAGATAACTGTTACCAATGGGTTATTAAGCTTGTTATCTGCAAAGAATATAGCATTAATTATAATTGGTGATAACCATGTACCAAATGGAGTGTTGTTAAGTTACTTACCACATAGTAGACAGAACTTAGTTATAAAACAGCAAATCAATGCTACTCGTTATTTTAATGATGTATTATGGCAATTCATTATTCAACAAAAAATCATTAATCAAGCACTCGTCTGTGAAAAACTAATTGGATCATGCGCTAATTTATATAATCTAGCAGCTAATGTCAGTATTGGAGATAAGAATAACCATGAGGCTGAAGCTAGCAGAAAATATTTTTTATTGATGTTTGGTAAAGATTTTACACGAAACTGTGATGACTCAATCAATGCACTGCTCAATTACGGTTATTCAGTTGTTCGTAGCTTAATAGCTAGAGTAGTGGTTGCAGCTGGTTTGTTACCAACTTTTGGAATACATCATGATAATGAACTTAATGCATTTAATTTAGTAGATGATCTAATCGAACCTTATCGTGGATTTATTGATTGGTATATAACTGCAAAAATTGGTGTAAACCAAACGCTAAACGCAAGAACAAAGGGCCAGGTAATTGACATCTTATATCATCTGATTATAATTGACAATAAGTCGATGACGATACTAAACTCGATACAAGTAATGGTTAATAGTTATGTTCTGTCAATAAAGCATAAAAAGAATTGCTTACTTTTACCGCAGATCCCAGAATCAATAATAAGAATTAATCTTGATTAATGTTAGTGGATATCGCTGGTTGAGACTTTTAGTAATGTATGATCTACCGACACAAACAATAGCGGATAAACGAAGTTATCAGCTATTTCATAAGTTCTTAATTAAAGATGGCTATGATATGTTGCAGTACTCACTATATTCCAGAATCTGCAACAGTCAAGTTGTAGCCGACAAGCATATAGCGAGATTAAAATTCAATTTACCAAATATTGGTAATGTGCGATTATTACAGGTAACTGAAAAACAGTATGCAAGCATGGAATTTTTAGTTGGCGATATGACTAACTTTGAGAAAATTACAGCAAACAACAAGCAATTGTTTTTATTCTAATGCAAAAACCACGACCTAGGTCGTGGTTTCTTTACAGTTGGATGTAAGCCTTACTGCTTGAAGCATTATTATAAAATGCTCACAAGATTTAAGTAGTATATTCGCCATTATAGCATTATGATAATAACGGCGTGAAAATTATTCAAAACCACACTATTATTCTTTGATAACAATGAGTTATCGTTGATCTATTATATACTACTTAAATCCGTAAGGATTCTATAACATAATTGATATCTTAATTTGAAAAATATTAATTATATACTACTTAAATCCGTAAGGATTCTATAACATGCACCACAAATACTTGATTTTATAGAAAATTATATACTACTTAAATCCGTAAGGATTCTATAACTTAATTATTTTAAACATATTATCTCCAAAAATTATATACTACTTAAATCCGTAAGGATTCTATAACATTAGTTGGCAAGCATTCATTTTAGCACGAATTATATACTACTTAAATCCGTAAGGATTCTATAACATTCTTCGAGTGACGCCTGTTATATTCATAATTATATACTACTTAAATCCGTAAGGATTCTATAACTAACAAAAACTACCGCCGCATAACAATAGGATTATATACTACTTAAATCCGTAAGGATTCTATAACTGATCCACGCACAGGTGTTGCATTGACTAAATTATATACTACTTAAATCCGTAAGGATTCTATAACCTCAAACTATAATTTATGACTGGAGGAATCATTATATACTACTTAAATCCGTAAGGATTCTATAACTAAAAGAGAAAAGCCTCTGCCGCATATAAAATTATATACTACTTAAATCCGTAAGGATTCTATAACATCTCTTTTATCGAGAAGTAATAAAATTTCATTATATACTACTTAAATCCGTAAGGATTCTATAACCTAAATCAAGCTGATCAAAAAAACATTAAAATTATATACTACTTAAATCCGTAAGGATTCTATAACAAACTGCTAGAGCACTACCTGAGTATAAGAATTATATACTACTTAAATCCGTAAGGATTCTATAACATAATTCGAACGGTGTAATTCCATTAGTTCTATTGGTAATACCCCCTAAAAAAAGTGCTATTGATAAGTAGAGAGATTTACAATATCGACTAACACCAAGAAGGGTATTAAAAATGAAGAACTCAAAGTTTACCGAATCACAAATAATCAATATTCTAAAATTGGCAGAAAGTGGTATGCCAATCACGGAAGTATGTCGTAACAATGGCATAAGCAGTGCCACATTTTATAAATGGCGCTCTAAATATGGCGGCATGGATGCCTCAATGCTATCCAAAGTAAAACAGCTTGAAGCAGAGAACAATAGATTAAAGCGAATGTATGCTGAATTACAGATGGATCACGATGTTCTAAAAGAGGCTATGGCAAAAAAGTGGTAAAGCCATCTCAACGTAAATTGATGGCAAAAGAAGTAATGTTGAGCAAGGGTCTTAGTGTTAGACGAGTGTGTCGATTATTTTGTATAAGCGAAACTACATATCGTTACACAAGTAAGCTTAACGATGATAATGAACGGATTGCGCAGTTACTGTTAGGCATTACTAATGAACATAGAACATGGGGATTTCAACTATGCTATTTGTATATTCGCAATGTCCTGAAGTTACAGTTTAACCATAAACGTGTTTATCGTATCTATTGTGAATTATGCTTAAACCTGCGCATAAAACCCAAACGTAGAGTTAAGCGTGAGCGACCAGAGAAACTAGCAAGCGCACAGTTTCAAAATCATATCTGGTCAATGGATTTCATGCATGATAATCTAATTGATGGTAGGAAATATCGCACGATGAACATAATAGATGACTATAACCGTGAAGCATTGGAAACTGAGATTGATTTTTCACTACCAGCTGCGCGGGTGATAAGAACGCTAGACAGGTTAATTGAACATCGCGGCAAACCATTTGCAATTAGATGTGATAATGGACCAGAGTATATTAGTGGCAGCTTGAAACAATGGGCAAAAATTAATGAAATTGAGCTGTGGTATATCCAGCCAGGAAATCCCCAGCAAAATGGTTATGTTGAGCGTTTTAACCGAACTATGCGCTATGAATTACTAAATCAATGCTTATTTGAGAACATTGAACAAGTAAAACAACAATCCACTCAGTGGATCTGGATGTATAATAATGTGAGACCACATATGGCAAATCGTGGCATACCACCAGTATTTAAGAAGTAATTATTTAAGCCGTAAATAATCTATACTTTTAAATTGCTCTAAAAATGGGAGTATTACCTATTATATACTACTTAAATCCGTAAGGATTCTATAACAGACGATTCAGGATTGGCTTGATCAAACTCATTATATACTACTTAAATCCGTAAGGATTCTATAACGATATAATAACTTTAAATCATATATTAAAAATTATATACTACTTAAATCCGTAAGGATTCTATAACCGTTACCGCTGGATGTAGAAATTAAGAGCGATTATATACTACTTAAACTCGTAAGAATTCTATAACACCATCTGCCTGCAGTCGATCTATTGTACTATTATATACTACTTGAATCCGTGAGGGTTCTATAACAGCAGTTGGGGCAGTACAATTTATTGGCAAATTATATACTACTTGAGGATAAAAGCACCTATAGAGGTGCTTTAGAAGTTTGTTATTAGTGTGAAATCTTATGATTTCGCATTGAACCTTTTCTACCGTTAGTAGATGGTTCATCATCCTGTCTTGATTTAGCCCAATATGCAAAAGCGCACACCAGAATACAAAATACCTCTAAGATAATAAATGAGATTAGACCATCAGACATTTTTATCCCTTTCTAAAAAGCATGCTATAGATTGCAACGTAATCCATATACATACTATGGAAAATATTATAGCATAGGACCAATCAAAGTGCAACTGTGTAGCAATAGCACCTTGTGCCCAAGATAAAATTCGCAATTGATCTGCAATCTTATCAAGCTGTCGTTGACTAAACTTGATTTTATTTGTCATAAATACCTCACTAAAAAATGAAGCAATTTATTTCACCAAAGGTGAAATAAATCACCTCTGGTTTATGTTAATTAAGCTATATTTGAATATAAGCTTTAGTTTTAATAATTACTTAATTGATATAAATCTCTATATCAATAGATAATTCTTGAAGGGCATCAACTATTAGTTGTTGTACCGTCATGAAGTTAAGACCACCAAGACCACATCCAAGAGCTGGAATGGCTATTGAATCTAATCCATAATGTTTAATATGTCTAACGAGTGCTACTAAACCATTTTCAATATATTCATATTTACTTTTATCTCGCCAATGAATTTTAGTTGGAAAATTAATAATGTATTTATCACTTTCCAATACAGTTAAACATTTACCGATAATCAATGATTTGTTTTCACAAGCTGTGGCATATTTTTGAAAATTAATCGGATATCGATGCTTCATTTCTTTGGCAAGTCCAGCTCCCATTACTCCGATACAGTTAACTGGGTTAACTATAGCTTTGCAATTGGATTTGAAAATGTTGCCTTTTTTAAAAGTTATCATGCCAATTCTTCCAAATTAATATTTAAATTACAATGCAATGCCTTAATGATTTTGTCAACTGCACCAAAAATACGTTGAATATTTTTTTCTGGTAATTCTGACACTAGCATCCAATCTTGAATGTAGCCTCGAGAAAACAGCTTTGCTTTATCATCAAGAACATCTAAAAAGCAACCAGCTAAATATGCAGTTGCTTCAGCTTCAACCTCGCGAATATCACGAGGTAAATCTACTCCATGAGATGTTAATGACCCATCCTCATCTCGTTTGTGCAACAAACAATGAGCTACCTCATGTAGCATAGTTTTAATTGGAAACGTAGCGACTGGATTAATTGCAACTTGGTTGCAGTCTGGTCTAGCGTAACCTTGACAATTAAGGCTCTGGAATTGAGAAAAATCTATTTCTTGGATATTTAATCCAGCAAATAGTTTGTTCTTATCAAATTCAGGGAGATTAACTTCAGGAGCATAGAAGTCTTCACCATTGGTATCATTTAATTCAAAGATGCACTTTTTAAGAAAAAATCTAGTATAACTAAATTCTTCTGTTTCATCGCTATTTGGATTGTCCTTGTAGCCTTTAAAGCTAATAGGAATACAAATATACTTTGCTGATGCACCTTTATTTACTCGTCTATTTACTTTTCCCCAGCTTTTAAATGATCCAACGGGAGAGTTAACTCCTTGTGACCACAATAAAACCATGTTGCCAAAGCTGTAGTTGTGAAAATACGAATAAAAATCACCCACTTTACCTGGTTGGCTAATAGCCTCTTTAAATAAATCTAGATATAGTTGCTTATTGTCTTGTATGTTTTTCATGATAGATCTTTCATAAAGAAAGAACTGCATGACAGCCACGAGGGACTGCCAAAACAGTCCTTCGGGGTTTATATGTTACATTATGTATATATATCGAAATCAAAAATGCAAATTTTGCAAATCTGTACGCTTTTTCTGAATTACTTGTAAAAGTATAAAAATACCCATTTTTGGGTATTTTTTGATTTGCGGTGATTGTTAAAATCCATTTAGCTAAATGTGATTTTATGAAAGGAAACATTATGCTATCAAAAGAAGAATCTGGAAATCGCACCTATCGGTTTCTTAATAATTTAATTAATTGCGGTTGGATGTCAGGGTATATTTTTCAACTAAGCGAAGACCGTAAATCTTTTTATATTAGGCAAAGTGAGTACGCATCAGGTATTTTCTTAGTCGAGTTAGATAAAAATGACTACTTACCTCAATCATATCAAGAGGGAAGCGGAGTTAAAATTTACGCCAGACTTGCGGCAATTAGTAATTTTGGACAGCCGTCAATTGTTCTTAAAGTTTTAAGTCTAGAACAACCATCATTAAATGAATTACCTAAATCTGATCCGCTTGCTAATCCTACTACAGCAAATTCTTTTGATATTTATAAGGAATTTGGGCTAGAGATGCCGTTTGGTAAAGTTGTTAATAATGTAATTGTTGCTGGTTTTTTAGATGGATTAGTATTTGATAAAGATCCTAAAGGTGAAAAAAAAGCTGATTGTTTGTTACTTAATTTGAGAACTGGACCAGACACATTTCTACCTGTTCGCATTTACGGAAAGAGATGTCAGGTGCAATATGATCAAATTAAGAAATTAAAAAATAGAGGTAAGTACCTACCTATTGCATTTAATTGTTCTTTGCGATCTAAAGCAGTTACATTAAGCGGAAGTGAAGCTCCTGTTATCATGAGTTATCTTCACTCAAGTAAAATTACTTTCATGGATAATGCTTCAGTCAATAATTATTTCTTAGGTAAACCGCTATGGTTACATAAGATTATTGAGTCAGAAGCAAAGCCTGAGTAATGAAACACTCTAAAAAATTATCAGGACTTGTTAATTCATTATCTGATGATGATTTGAATTGTATTGAGCTCAATATGGTATCAATTATTAGAAGTCATATTAAATCAGCTTTAGTTGGTACCAAATATCAAAAGAATCAATCAATTTTGTGGATTTATGAAGAATTATTTCAACCTGGTAAACCAAGTTTGCAAGATTGTTGCCATGTTTTGAATATGCCACATGAGTTAATTAGAATACGGATGCAGTGTGAGCTTTATAAAAATAATATAGCATTTAATAATATAAAATGTAATTTACCTGTAGTCTTGAATGAAGAAATTACTTATCACTGTAATAAAGAGGTTGTTTTGTCTGCAATGTTTATTTGGCAAAACCCGGGCGTTATTATTAAAGATATTGATAAACATTTTATCAATAGTAGACTATTAATAGAGCGCAACTTGGTTGTCGTGAATTCGAGTGGACAATTATGGATGACTTGTCGCAATCCAAATTTAAATCACAATATACATTGGACTAAATGTTGGAGTTTTTATGATTAAAGATAATCCGATTATAAAATCTATTTTTATAATCTTCATGTTTGTATATTTAATGTGCTCTATTTATATGCTAATTGCAGGCGTA
This sequence comes from Burkholderiales bacterium, assembly GCA_019744945.1. Lineage (GTDB taxonomy): Bacteria > Pseudomonadota > Gammaproteobacteria > Burkholderiales > UBA11063 > Aquella. The sequence goes on along the minus strand of JAIETT010000020.1, from coordinate 31,796 downwards.
TCGCTAAAGCATCTTGTTAATAATTTTATTGATTCATGGATAATGGTTATTGGTTTAACAGGGTGTGGATTTTTTGTATCTTTAAGTATTGTAGCAGGCACTAAACGATATAAACTGCAGCAAATACTCCGTCAAAATGGCAATGGTCGTTATGGTACTACGCAAGGATTATTACCAGATGGTAAGCCCTTAATTTTTGATAGCATATCACTTAAGCGAGATTTACCAGTCGAGTTACAACAGTGGATAATTAGTTCAGAAGCAAATCATCCTACACAAACTGTAATTTTCATAAAACTATGTGGCATTTTAAAGCATCATATCAATTTACCAGCAACAGCTAACGATCGTATGTCTCTTTATGCACACAGTATTAAAGTTACAAATAAACTACTTGAATATTCAAAATTAAGTGCTGATGAATGCAATGAGTTGTTAATAAGAAATAAATTTCTGGGTCCAAATAACTTGAAATATGTTTACTTTGATGAGATTAAAAATAATAATTTACTCCCCATTATTGGAATTGCGCATGACGTAGGAAAAATTGATGCTGCTGAAGTTATTGCAGGGGAGTTAACTTATTTGGGTTACCATCCAAAACGAGCTCGATTAATAGTCAGTAGAATCCATGCATTTTGGCAATTACAGGAAGATTTACGTGATGCCATAATGTTTGCATTGGGATATTATCTAGAATTTGATAATCGACCAAAGCATTATAAAGAGGGTGGATTGGTTTCAACTTCTGTAATTGGTGAACTATTAATCCATTTATTAGTGTGTGCCCATAATGAAGTAACTTCATTTGAGCAAATAGTTCATACTCCAGTTAATGTTAATAACCTACAAGAGGTTAAAAGAAAAATAGATGATGAAATCGTTACAGATGATGAGGTGTTACTTGTTCCACTTGTTGAAACAGTTAAATTAGATCCTAATAATATAAATAAAAAGATAACGAAGAAGCGCAATAAAAGTCCAGAAAACTCCGACCATCGGCTTGCTAAAGCAAGTGCAGCAGAATCAAGAGTAACGTCACAGTTGGTGGATAATACTCAAACAAAAGATGTACCAATAAAAATATCAGCGATGCTCAAATTACAACCTGCAATTGATAGTATTGGACAAACTCTCGTGACTAAACAGGATAGTGATATGTTATTAACTGAGGCATTTCAAAATGATAAATAAAAGCTATCAATTATTTTTATCTGAACTTAAAAGCTTGATTAGCCAAGATGCAAGCTTAGAATCGTTTGGACAATTAGTCATGAGTAGCCAATATTGTAGATACTTAAGTAAAAAAGTAGCTAGAAATTACCATGTTGATTATGAAGATCTCCATGCTGAAATGGTATTAGCGGTGATTGAGGGTAATTTGCTACAGCAAATTATCTCTGGTGAATATAACTTTAATGGACGTTACTTTGAATTAAGAGTGAGTGATATAGCTAAAAAACTTTATGCTAAAAATTTTACACCACCTGTTGATGACATTGAATGCCAGATAATTAATATTGATGATATTGTGTTATCACGAGTAGATGAGCGATTACAACAAACTACATTTAATGAATTAAAACTAAATAAAATTAATGAGTTATGTGAGTATCAAAATAAATTGATCAATTCTCAACAATTTAGTTTGAATGAATTCTGTGCAATAACCGAGTTGACAATTGAACAATTAGCACTAAAAACAGGCGTTTCGCGTAATAAATTACAACGAAATCGTTGTAAAGAAAATTTAATTCCTGTATTTGAACAATATCTTATATTGTTTAAATATTGGTTTGATAAGCGTGAATCATGGATAAATAGCGTAATGGCTAAATTTGCTAGTAAGCACGATTTTTTTGTAATGATTAGCCCAAGTTATAGCTATAGTAAGTTTATTAAAGTTTGTGAGAGTCCAAGTATTTGGGATTTAGAATATTTTAGATTAACGCTGGAGATATTAGATGTTTGATGTTCTACCTTTTCACTTTGATGTTAGTTATCGTGAAGTAATCATATTAGCAATAATTATTTTAGCGTTATATTTGATTTTGTTGATTATTCCTGGTGTAGGAAGTGTTATTCGTCATATCACACATACGTTTGTGAAATATATTATCCACCCATTAATCAAATACGTATTTGAGGCTATGGCCATTTGGTTTTTAAAGATGTGTTGGTGGTTTATTAAATATTTGCTATTTGCATTTAGAGTGTATTTTTATAATTTAAGCCGTTCACATATTAGTATTTACCCAGCATTGAATAAAAAACAGATTGGAGTTATCACCGATGAATAAATTAGCGACCTACCTTCTATTGTGCATCTGTATGTCAGTCTATGCTGAAGACCTTGGCAAAATAGGTAAAACATATCCAATTGGAGAACAAAGCTTGTTGGAGTATATCCAAAATAAGGCGGCCAAAATGGTTCAAGATGGAACGTGGGAAAAGATCCGTCAAAAAGAAATTAATAAAACTGAACAGCGGATTGATTATCCACCTGTAATCGCAGGTATTGGACCAACAGTGGAGAGCTCGGTGAGATATTATGATCCATCAATAAAAATCAACCAAGATATTGTAGACCCATTTACTAAAACAGTTTTAGCTCATAAAGGTCAAGTTATCAATCCAACCACATATATGCCATTTAATAATGAGTTGATTTTTATCGATGGGAGATATCCAGATCAGGTTAAGTGGGCAATAGCAGAAAGCAAGCGTTCTAAATTCCCAACAAGCATTGTGCTAATTGGTGCAAATAAATTTAGAGATCTACTCAAAGATCAAAAGCATTTAATGTTTTATGATCAAGGTGCAGTATTGGTTAAAAAGTTTGGTATTCAGCATGTACCAACAATTGTTTATCAAGATGATATTAAATACAATCGTCTGAGAGTTGAGGAGGTTAAATTATGAAAAAATTAATAATTATTATGTGTTCATGTTTATTATTTGGTTGTAGTAAATCAAAAAATGTAAATCCTGAAGATTGTCAGATGGAGAAAGATCAATTAATAGTTCAATTAAATAATACTCAAAACAAACTAAACAATTTGAAATTTAATTATGAATCAGAAGTAAATAAGCAGGTTGCGGCTAAAAAACTGGAGCTAAACAATAAAATTGAATCATACAACGTTTATAAGCAACAGCTCATTGTTGAAAATGAATCATACCGTGCAAGGTTGAGGATTGTTGTTTTATTCGCTTTTGCTGGAGTGGTTCTTTCAATGATAGTTGTTAATGTTGTCTTATATCGTCGTCAAAAACAAAAAACAGGAAAGAAAATTTATGAAGAATAAAATTATCGCAGTCTTCGCCGCAACACTATTTTGGGGCAATGCTCAAGCCGTTTGTGTGGGCACATTTGCAAATCCTATAACTGATATCTGCTGGAGTTGTATGTTTCCTTTCACCATTGCTGGAATTGAAATACTTAATCCACGTGGTGAAGAACCTGCTGGGTCATTTCATGCACCAGCACTGTGTGCAGGGCAAACTCCACTTGGCTTCAAAATTGGTGTGGGAATGGATTTCTATGATCCAAACAAACTAGTTGATGTAACCAGAACCCCATACTGTATGGTTGGCTTAGGTGGTGTTGATTTATCCGCAGGAATTGGTGATCTATATAAAAAGCCTGGAGAAACTAAACCAGAGGGAGTGAAGCTGAATAACGTGTATCAAGCACATACATATATTGATCCATTGTTATTTCTTTTGGAAGTGCCAATTGATATGTCTTGTACACAAGCTGCTGATTTTGATATTGCATATTTAACAGAGCTAGATCCATTATGGAATAACGATAATTTAACGTTTTATATTAATCCTGACGTTATTCTGTATGCAAATCCATTAACACCTATCTCGAATGCATTGGACTGTATTAATAATATGCCTGGTGCTTGGAATATTAGCAGTGGTTTAGCGTACTGGAGTGCTGGGTGTCAAGGTTCAATGTATCCATTGGATGGTAATTTACCTGGTACGAATCCAATTGATGACAGTGTTCTAACAATGGAACGATTGCTCCATAAAAACCATAGACAACTTTTAGAGTATTCAACAGCTGGAGCTTTAGCTGTTTTTGCGCCATTTGTCCCTCAGCCATTGATGAATAAAACCGAGTATAAATATAGTATGATTTTTCCAATGGGATTTATTGATCCTATTTCTGGAGGAAAGTGCTGCTCTCCATTTGGCAGAACTACTTCGGGATGGACTGCTGGCCATAATTTCCCGACAGTAGGTGAAGATTTTAGTTACCACATTTATCAACGTCGTGACTGCTGTAGTGGCATCACAATACCTAATTAATAAAGGATATATCATGAAAATTAAAAAATCAATATTAATAATTACTGCAACTGCATTATTAATTGGCTGTAATGGTGGAGGTAGTGGAGGAAGCTCTACTTCAGGTGGAAGTGGAGGTGATAATCCTCCTATAACAATTCCAAACTGTACTGGGTTACCAATCAGCATTTCATCTTTTGTTACTGGATATAATGGAAATGCTCGTGTTGTGAAAGATAATACTACAACAACATATCCAACATTGGTAGAAATTTCATCGTATGATCCAGCATTATATTACACATATAATAGATATGTATTTGTTGCTAGTTTGCAAAAACTTAATCAAGTGCAGGATTTATTGATGGTAGTTAATGGAAACACAATGCCATCAATAAAAGATGCTGTGATGGTTACAAGTTTTAATATTTCAAATCCCTATGTAGCAAATGGTGAAAGTGTAACAATGGATATTGGCTACACGATTAATTCAGTCGTTACTAATCCTGTAATGCCTGGTAACTATACAGCTGTATTTACCTGTAAAGCTAATTATTAGTAAAAGAAAAAAGATGAAACCTAAATTATATTTAATATTATCTATTGGTGTAATAAGCATAGCTTTTGGTGATAATGTCGTTGGTACTTCTATGCAGGTAGTTCAGGCTCGAAATGAGAGTCAAATCGGACTAGTCTCAAGTAATTTTGGAACCATACAAGCACAAAATAAATCTGATATTAGTCAAATTAATATGGAGTCTGCACAAGCAAGTAATAAAATTAAGATCAATAATCTAAAGGTTGGTGGTAGTGATATGCCACAAATTGACTCAAGTAAACTAGTGGCAAATAAAATTGATATTAATACGTTGCTAAAGCAAGCACAACAGCAAATAGGTAGTAATCCAAATAATACTGATGTATCCCTGTACTTGAGCTTTACAACATTAGATAAAGAAACAATTATGTTGTATGCTGGTCAGGCAATTAAATATAAGATCCCAATCGTATTACGTGGTTTTATAAAAAATTCGTATAAGGAAACTTCAACGTTTATACGAGATTTACGAAGTTTATATCCTGAGCTCACTATAATGATTGATCCGCCAGCCTTTGAGAAATATGATGTTACCGAGATTCCAGCTCTAGTTGTAACCAAATCACCAAATAACCCACTAGTAGATGGTTGCAACTCACCTGGTGATTTCAGCAAAGTTGCAGGTGAGGTATCAGTTCAAGCGATGTTGGATTATGTTAGATTAAATAGTAAGAATCAAATTTTAGTAGCTGCAGCAACTCAAAGGTTAAATGATGTCAGAGAAAAACGTTATTTCAAAGTTGATTAAATTTAGTAGCATATTGGTTAGTAGCTTGTGTTTTGGTGATTCGATATTTATAAATGGGCAATACAACCAAGAACAAGCCATTGCAAAAGCTAGAAATAAGATTAATATTGATAAAATTCATGAACAGCAAAAGCAAGTCAATCAAGATAATGCAATGGCCGCAATAATTTACACTATTACTGAAATCCCTAGTTGGCGCAGCCTTTCATTTATTAGAGATTCTAGAGTAAATGGAAGTGTAAATGTTGATACTCTAATCAACATTGTGAATCAATATTTATCGCAAAATAAGCACCCTGAACTATCATTGAGTCAACAATCTAAATTGAAAAAAGAATGTTCTAAAATTTATAGTAATACATGACATTAATGTTTAATTATGTCAATAAGAAATAATATTTAATATAACGTAAATCATAAATAGGAATTAAATAATAATGAAAAACATAACTATCATTGGATCAACCAGACCAAGCGTTCCTATTGTCAATCATTACACGCTTAAAGATGTCATGGATCAAGTTAGGATTCGGCAACTAAATAAATTTTGTAAAAAAGAATATTTGAACTTTTGGAGTGATGAACTTAATTACTGTATTAAATATAATTCAGAGCATTACAAAAGAAATTTAGAAAGAATTGTAAAAGATTATACTCGGCAGAATTCTGAGGACAAGTTATCTGAAATAGCTGATATAGCGTTAACAACTATTAAGGAAGAATGGTTGGCAAGGTTCTGGAGTAATGAAGAGCCAAAAAATATTATTAGCGATGGTGTAAATTGGATTGAAGTCAAAAGTCATGTATGTAATGATCATATTGCATTAATTTTACCTTATTTAATTAATAGTATAAAAGATTTCGAAAAGCCAATTTTAATGTGCAGTGAGTTTTTTATAACTAATTATTATGATTGTGATGATGATGAAAATAGAAAATTTTATAAAATTTCTGAACAATTTTATACTCTTTGTCGTAGAGATTGTAGTGAGTTAGGTATTTTATTTATTGAATACACAGGGACAGATAGTATGAATTATATTTTATGAAGTTGTGCTGAACAATAAGCGAGCGCAGTATGTGAATTTAGCCCTAATGGGCTACCACGGAATAACCAATTAGTTTCCTGCTGGACAAACCGTGGACAGCTGGACGCTACCGCTACCTGCCCACCGCTTGACACACAGGAAGCCTAACAAGTTATCTCCGTTAATTACACAGACAGCTGTTTGGTGCAATGGGTATATAACAGTAAGATTTTTTTGGTTTGGGTCGCTCACGCCGCTAGGGCTTGTTTTCTTAAATGGTGTTAAAAATGAGAAAGTATCTTTTATAATGCAAAAACCACGATCTAGGTCGTGGTTTCATTACTACAGTCGGATGTAAGCCTTACTGCTTGAAGCATCATTATAAAATGCTCACAGATTTAAGTAGTATATTCGTCATTATAACATTCAAAAAAATTACTGGAACTTAAGTTTAATTTTTTTTGGATTATCTACTCTTAGATCCATAAGAATTCTATAACTTAACGATTTCTTTATGTTGGTCTGAATATTATTATACACTAAATGTAGTCATGAATGGTTTATTTATCCATAAATAAATCTAAGAATCTTGTGAACCTAGCCTTGATTTGTGTCATACGTTTAGCTTTGGCTTCTTTTTCTTCAGCTGAGTCTAGTAAATCTAGTCCATTCTTATCTTCAGAAATCTCTAACTCTTTTTTTAGTTCAGCTACATCAATGTATTTTTTATAGTTCAATTTTAGGCTGATACCAGTTTCTGGAGTATCTAACCCAAAGAGATTAACTTTAAATTTGCACGTTTCCAAAGCTGAAATGATTGGTAGCTTCAAATGATAAATGTGTTTACCTCCAACAACGAGTAGGCATTCACCAATACCTAATGCTTCTAATTGTGGTGCAGTAATAATATCTTCTTCAATTTCTTGAGTGCCAATGTTTTTACCTGCTGCGGCTCCAACGTTGGCATTAGGAGCAACTTGTAGATTTTGTCTACTTTCGCTTGAGTTCTCAGTAGATGTAACACTATATTTAATTGTTTTGGTCTTTCCTAAGTTCTTAACAACTCGTTCAGCGGTATCAATATCACCGACTTTAAAATATATCTTATTCCATGTATTTCCTTCAACAATTGATAATAGCTCATCGCTAACTTTTTTATAGTTGGCCGTTGTTTGAACTGCTGGCATCATGACAATTCTTGCAGAACGAGCTTGTTCAAATAAACGACCCCAAGAGTCGTTTACGTAGGATCCTGCCTCATCCATCGAAGCAAGGAATAGAGGGCTTGGTTTCTTATCTTCTGGTAGTTTTAATACCCAAGATACAGCAGTTCTAAGATCTGAAACTAAAATTTTACCGAATGCATTTGCTGCTTCAGTTTTTCCTAATGTCGGCAATTTAACCCACAGAATTTTATTTTTAGTTATTACATCAAATAATTTAACATCTGGATTATATGTGCTTGTGATCTGTCCAAATTTACCTGTGCCAAGTTGAAAGATACGCCCACCAACTCCACCAAACATTGATTTGAGATAAATAGTATCAATTTTACCTTTTTTTATACATTTACTTAAAAAGGTCTTAAAATTAATTGTTTCTTCAGCATACTCGTCTATTTCTGTCAACTTTTCGTCTAGTTCGGCCAAGGCTTTATCTGACATCAATAATAATGCGAGATCTATCATAGAGTAAGCTAATCCTGCTTTTTGTAATGCTGCAACAAATGTAGTCAATGCAATTGTTGCTTCAGAGCGATAATGATCTGCTCCTGGACTACCTTCCGAGAAAGGAATCAATGAAACAATGCGTGTAGCAACTTCATCAGGATCACCGTATAGGATTGGATTATATGAGTTGGACATCTCTGGATTGTCAAAATCAATTACTAAAACATCATCACCTCGGCCGATTGATTTCATTAAGCTATAAAATTTCAAGAAGTCACCATCATCATTTTTACCATCAATGTGCATTAATCCACCACCAGTTAAAGCGTGTTGAAATAGAAAATTACGGTTAAATACAGATTTACCTGTACCTGATTGGCCAACAATTGAAATATGTCGCGTCATAATCTCATGATATAGCCCAATTGGTATACCTTTGTCAGTGGTATACCCAACTAATAAGTCTTGGTCTTTATTAAATTTTGCATGAGGTGGACTTGAAATAAATTTTGTGCTTGAATCAAGTAATGTGTCATTTCGATAATTTTCCAGAATTCGATAAGAAAGACCTATCGTGCCAAAAATACCCATTATTGGGTATAAATAAAAAAATTGTGGGTTATAAAATAAGGGCATATTGGCAATTAATGGACTACCCATTAAGCTCAAGCAAATGGTGTCGCTTGTTCCGCCAATTTGTAAATTATTAAATTTTTTAAACATAGGATTTCTCATGAAAATATTTGGTTTTATCTTTAGTGCATTATTAGTCTTGTGGGGTTTTTATGTCTGGCTTGGACAATCACCTGAAACGCGAGTATATAGAATTTGTTACCCCGTTGAGGTTACTGGTCAAGTATCAGAATCTATTGCTTCACGGTGGGATTATGATGCAAGTAAAACAATTAATGCATTTACAAGTAAAGCCCTTGGCTGGTGTCAATACGGAGTCTATCGCTCTGTTTATGGTAGTGCACAAACTGCCAGTAGTAGTTATTATGAAAGTGAGGCTAATCATAAATAACTTTCCATGCTCGCCAGCCATGTTGAACTTGATATATTTTTAAGCATGATGGAATGCTTGTAAGGTTTCGCTCCACTACAAAATCAAATTTATATTTTTGTAATGCGGCACAAGATACAGTTCCTTCAATATCAATTGACTTCATCATTAGCTGAACGTCTTTAGTATTGGCCCCAATTTCCATAGCTGGGGCTATTTTTATTTTTGGGCTATAAAATGGAACATAATAATTTGACTGATTGGTTCCTAAGACAACTGAATTTGCAGGTAAATTAAATTTTGGAATAGTGCGATAACAGTCTACATTTAACGGAACAAAGATAGCAAGACATAATGTTATATACTTTATATAGCCAGGGAGTGGTCCAATTTCTTTTTGTATTCTTATTGCTAGTAGTATACAGAACAATACAGAAATTAATGCAGAATAACGAATCATGTTTAATAGAGCGAAGCATAGCATTAACATCGCACAGGTAAATGTCAAACTATTGTTAAATATCCATTTTAGATTGATATTTTTTAGCTTAATAATTTTGTAATTCCTGTTTACAAATAGTTCATTTAGAATGTTATTGATCTGGTGGCGATAGCTATAACCATATAGCACACTACTAATAGATGTTATTGGAGTTAAAAACCAAATCAAGATTGATTTGTTTTCACCAACAACAGCAAGGCGGTTATGGTAAAGATGTGGCAAATCTAAAAAACTATGTATCCATTGGTTATGTGAATAATATTGCCAAAATAATAAATTTGCACCAACAAACATCAATGAAATAATAATCTTATTGACCTTTTTATTCATGATAAAGAAAATTGCTGGAGTATAAAAAAATGCTAACCAGTATGTTGGGATTAAACAAAATCCAATAACTATCCAAAGAAATTTATAATGATTACGATTTACTATTTTAGCTAATAATCCCCAAGTAATCCAACAAGTAAATATCATTTCAGGGCGAGCTAAAACTAATCTAGACATCGTAAAATTATTTAACAATACAATGAGTAACAGTGTTAACCATACGTATTTATCCTTAGATAATTTTAAAGTGCGCATAAAAATCAATAAACATGGGGCTATGAACAATAAGTAACACATAGTTTGAATAATATGAGCAACTATTGTTTTACTAACCAACTGATTTAAGTCGTGTAAAAAAATATCGAATGCAATGTATTGATTATATTTAGCCATAAAAGGAGCAAATGCGTATAAGTTGGCGTAATTGTATCCATAGTCACCTGCAACAATATCTCGTAATAAATCATCTTGTGGCATTGGCATACTAACTGCAAAAAGAATAGCAATCATCGCCAAATAAATAACTGGTAGCCAAATTAAAGAGTCTTTAGATTTCATTGATATACAACTTTCAATAATTTAATCATATCAGTTGATTTTATTTTTTTACCGTAGACACGAGGTGAATAATAAATATCAACAGGAATGATATTCAAATTTTTACGTAAACAGAGAATATTTAGCTCTGTTTCCAATTCAAATCCATGTGATGTGATTAATTTTAGTAATTGAGTTGGAACTATTCTTAATCCTGTTAAGCAGTCTGGAATCATCTTGTGGTAACGTAAATATAGACATGTACGTATTAAAAAATTAGCTATCCGCGAACGAAATAGCATTCTATTTTTCAGCCGATTTCCAATAATCATTGAGTTTGATTCAGAAAGTGACAACTGCTCTATTAATGGGACGATTGACGTAATGTAATATTCATCATCGGCATCTAGCAGCAACGTAAATTCAGTATTTACAAATTGTAATCCTTTTCGAATTGCATTCGCTTTACCTTTCAATGGTTCTTGAACCAATGTCACATTAAATCTTTTGATAATTTCTATGGACCCATCATGTGATCCATTGTCGATTACTATTATGCTTATATTTGGAAGAAACCTAATAAGACGACTAAGAACATCTGATATTGTTTTAGCTTCATTTAGGCATGGTATTAATACAGTTAAATTATTTTTCATAGATTACCTCAAAAAAAGATAATCCATTGTAGAGAAGTTAAAATTATAATTAATACCCAAATATGGGTATTTTTAATATTTATTTATAATTAAATCAATGTAATATGATTTGCACATCAACTACAGATAACATATATTTGAAATACAGAAACCAGCATGATTTATTTAAAAAGTGGCGTTTTTAGCAAAAAATACCCATTTTTGGGTATAGGAAAATTTCGCGCAATCTGTAGAATGTCGTAAGTGCATTTGAAATCAAATACATTTAACATCTAAATAAAATACATATTAAAATTTAAAAGGAGACGATTATGTTTTACGGAATAGATGATGGACACGATGCGGTTAAGATTGTTAATGGTAAAACACTGTATGTGCCTTCAAGGGTGTTGTCAGGGCATTATCCATATTTATCAATCACTAGTGAAGAAAATGAAAGTTTTTTATACGAAGTCAATGGACACAGATTTACTGTTGTTGAAAAGCCATCCATCAATGCTGGGCATAGATTTCTACAAACTAGAACGGACGATTTCCCATTCAGCGATCTAAATTTAGTGTTGGTTTATCATGCGCTATTGAGAGCTGGTGCAGATGGTGAATGTAGTATTTGTACTGGCCTACCTTTTAATCAATATTTTATTGAGAGTGGCCAAAAAAATCGTAATTTACTTGATAAGAAAAAGCTTTCATTTGAGCGTGAAGTAATAGCTTTAAATTCAAATACAAAACCAGTAATTGTTGATCATCGTATTTGTTCTGAGGGGGTTGCAGGATACTTTGATTTAAAATATAATGAAGACGGTTCAATCAATGAAGAAATTGAAGATTTTAATCAAAAAGGTGTTATCTGTATTGTAGACATTGGTGGGCGAACGACTGATATTGTTACATTAGATAATGAAGCAATTGATTTTAGTCGTTCCACAACTAATGATATTGGTGGACTGTGGTTAAAAGATAACCTGACAACTAAGGTGAAAGCTAAGCTAGATGTGAATGCAATTCCAGATAAAATGATTGATGATATTATTCGCAACAATGGAATATATAAACCAAAAAATGTTGATGTATCTGATATCCTAGCAGGCTTGAAAATGGAGTTAGCTGACGAAATAGCAAATAATGTTAAACATAAAATTAAAAATTCTGCCGATATTAGCTTAATAGCATTTATTGGTGGTGGATCATTATTGCTTAAGCAAGAATTGCAAAAATTATACAGTCCAGAACTTGCCAAATTCGTTAAAGATCCAATTAATAGCAATGCTCGTGGTATGCTTAAATTATTAAAATATGGAGCATAATATGAGCAATAAAAAAGACAAAGTTGAACTTGTATCGCTGCGTTTTAGTGGCAAGGTTAATATAAATTTACTCAATCAGATAAAAGAAATTGCTGGTGAGGATCTTGCTATATCAGAAGTAATGAGATCATTAATCATGATAGGGCTTAAAGCTTACCAAAATGGCGCAGTTACTAATTTTGATGGTAAGGTTATATTGAATCAAAATATAAATGTAGTAGAGGACAGTCATCCAGTAGAACTTAAATCTACTACTAGCGAAGTGGTGCAAACTGATAAAGCTCCAGTAGCAAAAAAATCTTCTTTTTTAGATTAAGGATAAAATCATGAGTTTAAATATTAATGCCAAAGTAAAATTCAAAGACACAGTTATTATTGTTGACTTTGAAGATTGCGAAAATATAAACAATAATTTAAATCATGTTATTAAAGGTCATATTTCACATGAGCATAGCTTAGTAAATGTTACTGAAATGTATTTATTTAATGATTACTTGATAAATGCATATTTATTAAAATCACTTGTAACCGCTGTGTTTAAGAAAGAATATGACGAAATCACAGTTAATGTGCCAAACTCAGCAACTGAGCCAAAATTTCAGTACCTGCTAAATTATGCATTATCAGCAAATGATTTTACGATAACAGAGCTCGATGGTGTTATTAGTGGAGCTTTAAAGAATCAGTTGCCGTTATTATCTTAATTAATCTTTTGTGCAATGGGCGCATCATAAGATGCTCCCATTGTTCAGTTCTTCCCCCATTCAACACCCACAATTCTTGCACAACGTTCACACTAAGAAAAGCTATGTCATTCGCTACATTTTGTTAATCTTGCCATCCTTGAAGTGATTGAGTGATAACGAGCAGTTATCACTCATAAATTGCACTTGCTTTTTAATCGCTATACAAAGCTCCAGCCATTTAATTGTGCTGGAGCTTTTTTATTTCACGCTCATAAAATGCGTGCAATTCAACTCACTAATCAAGCATGGATCATTCAAAAGCTCGGCAGGAAATTATCCGAGCTTTCTTCATTATTTTTTATCTGTATCTCATTCCTAGTTTTTCTAATCCAAAAATCATTTATCACATTTTTTTTGACTTCGCAAAATAAATGATGAAAATAATTTTAATGGACTAACGGTGCTCTCTTGTTGTGCCGACTTGTGGGTGTAGGGGGAAGAAAACTAATCGAAACCCTAACAGTAGCTCTTTTACAAGTTGGATTTTTGAGTAACAAGCAGATTAATAACTGGCATTTCATTGGCGGACGTTGAGGGCAACTATATTACCGTGAAGTGTTAAGGGCTTGAGAAAGAACAAAAACACATTAAACAAATATTACAAGGAGTATTTTATGACAGAAATTTTAATTTATTGGAATGATAAAGAAATAGAAAAACAGATTGAAGTTATAAATCTTATTGAGTTTTACAATAAATTTAATATCTATCAAGCCGTAATTTGTAATTTTGAAGAATGGACAAATTTTTTGCAAGAAAATTTGCTTAATATTAACCATATACCAAAATTTGAAGATTCTGGTTTCAGAATAGAGGATTTAAGAAGTTTGGACAGGCTGGGATATGTGCAAGACAGTGAATGTTATAGTTTGGATAGTTTTTGCTTCAATAATCTGATTTTTGCTAGTCCATATCAAGACCAAATTACACATGGTGAACATATTAGTAGCGCATTTCAAAAGCTACTAGGAGCTATTGAATTAAACCATAATTGCAAGATTTTTTATAGATAAGGATTTAATAATGCACAACATACATTTTATTAAAGTCAATGCTGGAAGTTGTCAAGAAGCATTTGAAAGAATCCATTTATGGGTAGATGTAGAGAATACAGACGTGGACTGGTTTCAAATAATAGGTACTTATAACCTGAATAATCTACATGATTATTTAGAAGATGAGAATAGTAATAGATGGCAACTTACTTCAATTTTAGGCAATGAACCAAATAATTTTATAAATAAATCACTTCAACTATTAAATCATAACTATAGACCACTTCAAGAGGTTAAGCAAGAAATCATAGACTTGTTAAATAAATTAGATGAACAAACAGCACAAGAATTGCTGGCATGGGAAATCCACTCTAAAACTAAAGTACTTACTGCCTCATATTTAATAACTGACATTATTACACAGTCTAAATATGATATGGATTGGTCAGAGGTTGGTTTAACTGGTTTAGATGATGAGCCAACACACTTGGTTTTAGTTGATTTTCATAGTTAATGATAAAGCTGGTTGATAACCAGCTATTTTTTATTTAGGAGTATTTTATGAAAGTAGTTTTATTAGAAATCTCAAAAGGTAGACAAAGCGTAATCGTGCAGAAAATCATTCAGGGTACTAATAACATGATTAGGCTTGAATTACAAAGTGATTCGTATTCATTCCAATGTCATTCGGTGATTGAGGTATTTAGCGAAGTAAATAAGCAATGGAATCGCTTATATACGCACTTTAACCATAGCATAAAAGATAGCTTAGCTTGTAGCGTTAAAAACAATCAAAAGGTAGAAGTCGTACTACCTGAATTTCAGCAGGAGATTAAGTACCTAGAAAAAATTGCTGGTGAAATCTTAAAAGACAAATTTCAATAATTAACAACTAACAAAGAATTAATTTTAATAAATGGCTGGTTTAATACCAGCCTTTTTTATTGGAGCATACATCATGGAACAAAATAACAATTCAAAAAATCAAACTTTACCACTTCATAAACTAGAACAATTTATTACTAATGTTCGTGTTTTAGAGGAGCTAGCAAAGAGTAATCCAGAGCGTGAAATATTAAAACAATATAAAGGATTTGGTGGGTTACGCAATTGTTTTTGGGATAAGCAATTATACGGTCAAGTTATGCGAGCTATAAGAGCTAATTTTGGAACAGAGCAAGAAAAAACTATTTTAGAACATTTACGCCAAAGCACTAAAAGTGCTTATTACACACCCAAAGAGATTATTAAATTCATGTATCGATATTTAGAACAAGTTTGTGAGTTTACGGGTGGTGATATATTAGAACCAAGTTGTGGGAATGGTGCATTTTTTGAGTATATGCCTGAACATATCAAAGCAAATAGTAACCTTACAGGGGTTGAATACGATATTTTGACTAGTAAATTAGTAAAAGGTATTTATCCAGAAGTTGAAATTATCAATAATGGATTACAAAGCATAGATTTTAGTGGTAGGAAATATGATTTAATTATTGGTAATCCACCATATTCGGGAGAAAAAATAACTGATGATTTTATGCCTGAGTTGAATGGTTACACTATTCATCATTATTTTACGGCTAAATGTATGCGTTTATTGAAAGATAATGGTATTTTAGCATTTGTTTTACCATCTTTTTATATGGATATACCTAGAAACAACACCAGACACATTATAAACGGCGAGAGCGTTATTATTGATGTTATTCGCTTACCTGAAAATATGTTTGAACAAGCTACGGTTACAGTAGATATTTTATTGCTTCGTAAAACAGGAAATAAAATACATGAGATTACAAATACAGTAACGCATAAACAAGGAGAGGCAAGCGACCAAATTAATGAGTTTTGGGTTAAAAATCCGAATCGAATATTAGGAAAACTTAAATTAAAATGGGTTAAGTCATATAACAGATTTGTGCCAACTTGCGAAATTGATGACCGTACAAAAATTTTACAATATCTGGAGAGCTGCCAATTTGATAATAATACGATAGAGAATTATCAAAAGATAATAGCTACAGCTACTAACCAAACCCAGAAAAATCAGGCTAAACCCAAAGCAATTAATGATGAATTGCTGGTAATCAGTAAAACTGAGTACACCAATTTACTAGCTAGTATTAGTGAGGTATTTATTGAAGTTGAGGAGCTAGAATCACTTAGCAAAAAACTTCAACAGCGTTTGGAATCATTACACCCTAAGGTATGGGCGGTTGTTGAGGAGTTTGAGGAGAAAATAAACATTGCTAGTTAATCAATAATAAATAACAACTAAATCCGTGGGAAATCCCACGGCTTTTTTATAATCGGAGTTAATAATGAAAATACAAAAATTTACCATCGGCATACTTTTACAATATGGCGAAACTGTTGAAGTATGTTTTTTTAATTGTCAGAAAGCAAAAGATTTTATTGGTACTTATATGATGATTGGTAATCTATCATCATGGCTAAAAATGTTAAGCTCTTTTGATAATGGCGAAGATAGAGTAGCAACGGCATTAAACTTTGCTAGTGAAGATGAAGCCATTGCATATTACAATAGTTTATATACAATTTTTGAGGAATGGAATTAATCAAGATAAGGCAAGTGGTAACTCCACTTGCCACCGCATGACTTTGTCCCACCCACCCATGCGCGATAGGACAAAATTCAACAGCCACTCGTTGAGTTAAACTGCGATGGCAATGATATAGCCATCTTGCTATTCAACTCGATAGCTGAATTTTGTGTTTGATCAAACCCTGTCATGCGGCTTGCAACCATTTTTAGGTTTTGTTTTGAGAAAACCTAAAAACGAATGGGACATTCTGTCCAATTAACTCGCGTAGCGAGTACTAAATATTGGTCAACATTTAGTTTGGTTGCTCCATTTTTACGAATGCGGCAAGCGCAATACGCAAAATGGAGCTATGTAGAACTGGTTGATTTATTTTTTTATGTCTTCAGAAAAACAAAAGGACGCACTAGGGCGTCCTTAATAGTTATTGAAACGAAAAGTAATAAATTACTTCTCACTAATTATCCAGCAAACACAGTTTACTGGGAAACAGAGCGTTGCTCCTCATTAATTGAACTGTTCAAGAATAAATCTGAACAACTTATTGTCATTGAAATCAAAACTAAGTTTAGTTGTTGATCTTTTATGACCAGTACCATCTATTTAAAAACTGAGTACTGAATTAACCTATTATTAAAATGATTTAATAATAGTTAAATTTTGAAGCTTAGATTTATGTTCTCATTTGGCTAGAATGATTACAAATATCATTGCAACGGTGGTATAACCCACATTGACCTACGAAGTATCATCAACAAAAGCTTTGTTGATAGAAAACCACGCTATCGACCGAAAATGTAAATCCAATTGTTTTTGACAACATTTAGATTCAAGTAACAGCGCAATCGATATAAAGTTATTTACTTGATTAAAAACGGAAAGAAAGACTACCATGATTGGCCCCTAAAAAAGGAGCATGTAACGTGTGACCCACTATGGGTGCACACAAATAGCATGCTCCACATAGTGAGTTAATTGATAGTCTGACCCTTAGATACTACTATCCCATACTGAAATGCTAATGCATCTCAGTTAATCCACAAATTACTCTCAGTGCCAACCAAGAATAACTAAAGATTTGGGCTAATACTGTCCCTAAAAATCAAACTAGAATGATTTGTTTTTTAAAGTACGAACTGTTGCTAAAACAGTTCGCCAACTTTTTATCAGAGAAAAAATATTGCACATCATAGTTGCCTATGAAGTCCATAAGTACGCACTCTATTGATAAACTAATCAAGATTAATTTATTGGCATAGACTACGCACCTTCCACCCCCGACTTTCGTTCACAATACGGCTTGGTGCCACCGTTTTGCTATCAGTTTCCGATCTGTTATTGGAGCCATCCAATACCAATAATCTGACGTATCTGAACCTACTCATCGAGTCTCCCACGCTTGGACCTGTTGTACATTGTTACTTAAGCAACAATGTTAATTTCATCTGCTTGTCGGCTTGTCCTGTGACAATCCTACCTAGCTTTGTTTATTGCCATCGACAATAAACAAAACCTCACAAATTACTCAAATCGTTAGCGTTTCCCCGCATAGTTACAATTGCTTTAAATGCGCTGTTTGCCGCCTTGCGATTATTTCACTTTGTGTCATTGCTGACACCGATATGTGTGGTATAAGGTTCCTGGAAAGTCCCACCCATATCAGCTTAGTAATCGTATCAAGTTTCGCCTTATCGGCACGGACACATCTGCATCTTCCCAGATAGAAAGTCTTGAAACTTCCCTGTACATTCTTAAACTATGTCCAGCGATCCAACATTATTCTGCAACTCGGTGCAGTATTTTGCTGGTACCAGTTCATCCAACAGCCTTTCGACCATCTCAGAACCCTGCGCCCTTTCGGAACGCCTCAGCAGCCTTGAATGTCTGGCTCCGTCATATAGCTCACGCTACATTAGGAGGTGGATTAGTGAGCCGCCAAGCTCACAGAACGTCTTTTAGGAGATAACTCCACATAGTTGTCCTTTATCACCACTTTAATTGTAACAAGCTCATCGTTTCAGTCGTGGCTCGCGCCCTTTACATTAACGATTAAGTTACATCAGTTACTAACGTCATAGGTGCCAACTGGCACATAACATAACTCTTGTGTAACCAGTAGTTTGAGCAAATTAATGCCTTATCTACCTGCTGGCTCACGGTCATCCAACCTGCACCCCAGTGGTGCAAAGTAGTCTGTTTGGATGTGGATAGATAGAGAGGTGAATCTCTAGCCCCACTCGTAGCGACAGCGAACCATTCTTCACGGTACTGCGCTTCGGCTTAGGAAACAAACAAGATTGGCAATCTTGCGTGTTTGCAACATTTGCAATCAAATAGAATTGGCGGTCCCATCTAATTGCTCTCTGATAAGTTAAGTAAATAAATTGAACTGATTGGCAATCAGTTAAGATGATTTTTGTCTGCGATTTTTGCTCCTTTCGCTGCGCAGACATAGTTTAGTTAATTAAGAAATTAAATGTAGTGAGTTAAATCACTACCTATGCTTTACAGCGTCAAGAGTTGGCAGCTCCATCGGCAATTTACAACTAGATACCTTACTGTTTAGCAACCAGTTAATAGGTAACCGCAATTTACATCATGCGGTTCTGTTGATGACATAATCTTAACACAACAACAAATTAAACGGGTTTATTGTGTAAATAAATTACGTCATCTTGGCACTCGCTTTTAGCTCACGCCAAGGAACCTTTATTATCTTGTCGCAATTTTGAAAAATCAAAATGCGACAAATTTAAGAATTTGGGGGAGAAAGCCCCCAAATTCAACGAAAATTACCCAAAAATTATAAATTTTTGAATTTCCAGAACATTTACATAAAAATACCCAATTTAGGGTATAGAAATTAATTACTGAATAGATAAAATAGTTACTAATTTGAATAAATTAGGAATAAAAATGTCTAAATATGAACATAAAGCGGATTTGAATAAAATCTATTACGTCTCAAAAATGATTGAATTTATGAGCATAATACAAATGAGTGCTAAAGAAAATTATACATATTATTTTGAGAGCTCCTTTCCAGTTGAAAAATTAAAATCAGTATTAAATCGTCTGGACGGTGAATACATTATTTCAGAAAATAAGAGAGATCGCTCTCGAAGAAATAATACCTACAATCAGGCGGTAACAGTTGGGCATTTCTTTTATCCTGGTGGTGATACCGTATACTTTGTTTTGATGTCAAAACCATCGTTAAGCGGAATCAAACATAATAATTTCTTTGATAAATTAAAATATTTTGATTTAACGAAAAAAGAGCAACGCTTAGAGATAAATCATTATCAACTTAGTCGAGTGAATCAAGAAAAAACAATTATAGTTGAAGATAAGTTACAAAAAGAAAATATAAATGAAGTATGGACCTATGGCCTTAGTGATAAATATATTCAGGAGAAAATGAGTGAACTGCACTCATTTTTGAAGACTCGTAATTGGTCTGGTATTGAATATATTTTTAAAGATATTAGTTCGGTATTGCCATTTAGTCAGGTGAGGAAAGACTACATGGATTTAAGAAGAAAAATGTTTAAAGTCATAAATAGGTTTGTACATAACACTGGCGTAGCTGCTCATGAAATATGGAAAAATATTGAGTACCGCCCACCAGAAACATTAGGATATTTTCGAGGAATTAGGGTTAATAAGTTCGCGATGAGCGATATAAATAGTGAGTCAGCACTTAAAAAGATCCACAAAAAAACCTAAGTTTTTATGTGAGAAATAATTTTAATGCGAGAGCTAAAGGCACCCTCGCGCTCCGCCTTTTGTTCAGACTTACATTGGTGTAGTTTGATGGTTAAGCAAACCGTTCCGCAATAAAATTATGAATTTTTGCGAGCAAAACGTGCTTTCCACTGGTGATAAAAGTGAATAAGTGTGGACAAATTATGGACAAGCCCGTGGACAGCTTACGCTGTGCTACCTGACCACCGCCATTGACCACATTTTGCCCGACATCTTATCCTACACTTTATCAACAGCACGCACTAATTAACAATTTTATTGCGGAATAATAGTGATTTTTTTGGATGTGGGGGCTCAAACGCCGCATGGCTTTTATTGATTAAAGATGAAGAGGGGTTGTGGATAAGTTATAGGTAGGTATGTGTTTTAATATTCATCTATTTGGAAGATATATGACAATTTATTTTATGCAAAATCCGAATAAAATACCCATATTTGGGTATTAAATATTTAATCAAAACTTATAAAATGTATCTTGGCAATAGAAAATTAATATCAAGTAAAATGAGGTTGCTATGCCAAATTACCCTAAAGTTTTTCAAGCTAAAGATCACAATAATGATCTTTTAGGCTATTGGTTTATTAACACTAATAAAACATGGGAAGATGTAATTGCGGATATGTATGAAAACTATGGCGATGAATTTTGTGAAGAGGAGTCCAGCTATATTGAAGTAGAAAATAGTTGATTTTATAATCAATGTTATACGCCATCTTGTTCTGAAAGTTGTTATAATAATTAGATAATTTAACCAAAACTCAGAATATAAAATAATAATAAAAATTCTAAAATTCATTAAATTTATAAGGAGTAATATCATGTCAGAATTAATCATAATTGCGGTAGCTTTGACGCTTTTAGTTTTGTTTGTAATATACAAATTAATCAGAATTCAGCAAATAAAACTAGTATTGAGTAAATATCTAGAAGATGAAACATTGAGTGAACTATTAGCTAATAATGAGCAAAAATTGTTTTACGACAAAGGTGAAAAGTGTTATGGATTGGTTTCAGGAACAGAAGTAATAAAAAAATCTGATGGTTTTATTATAAACTTCATGAGAAAAACCCAAAGTGAGTCATCAATTAAACAATTATCTACTGACCTAAGATTTATGGCAATAGTTTATTATTTCGAAGTGTCTAAATCTAAAAGTTGGTACAGTAAATTTACTAATACTGTTAAATTTATGTTTATAACTTGGGGCGATCGGAAGTCAAATTCTTTTTATGATGCCTACGTCAAAAGTTATTAGAATTATGAATTATACTGTAAACAATTGTAATAAAACTATGGCGGATTTGCAAAGCAATGACAATTGCAGTATTTTGAATACCATATACTTGTATTTGATGTAGGTATTATTTGTATGTTATAAAGATGTTAAACAAAATATAAAAATAGATTTTCATTTTCATATCAACTACATTTCTATATTGCTTGTATGTGATTTGTATTGTATCTAACATCATTTAATGATAAAATATCAGATAGTTAAAATAATTGCACCATTGGAGTATTTATTTTTTCTAATAAACCAAAATAACTCCGAATTTAAAGAACTATTTGTAAAATGGGGCTACCTAACATAGTATTGTAAATAAATGTTATCTGTATGTTAAAAGTATATTAAATAGCATACAAAAATATTTATTGTGTTTATATTCGTCATATTATAAATGTTGTTTGTATTTGAAATGTATGATATTTATAAATTAATAATAGTCAATTGTATTTTATTTGTATGGTATTTGAATATTGAAGAAAAAACAAAATAAAGTCCCAACCGACTTTGAAAATTTCTATAATCCAATATTGAAGTTAAAACAGTCGCTGCAAGGATCATTAGCTCCAGAGCCAGAATTTATCAATAGCGGAATAGTATTACTTCATTATTCGACATTTTTTATTACAGAGCTGTACCATTATAAACAGCAAGATCCA
Organism: Burkholderiales bacterium; assembly: GCA_019744945.1. GTDB lineage: Bacteria > Pseudomonadota > Gammaproteobacteria > Burkholderiales > UBA11063 > Aquella. Next base: position 9,090 of record JAIETT010000020.1, on the reverse strand, counting down.
ACTAAAGCTCTTTTGATACGTGAAGTATTAGAGCACGCTCAAAATAATATGAGTATTGAATTTCAAAATTATCATGCTGCAAAAATAATCAGCTTCATTGATTTGGTTGCAAAAGAACTTAATATCAACAATCCAATATATATCCATATTGCCATTTATGAAGCATACCTCAATTCTCAAATTTATATCCGACTAAATAATAGAACTGGGTGTTTATTCGACGCTCATCGAGAAATATTCAATGAAAACATCGTTTCTACTATGAAGAAATATCACGATGGGGCAAAGATAGTACTAAGTAAATTATAACATCGTTTATATTGTGGTTATACTAAACCCAGAAACATCAAATAAAATACATCATATTCCGCAGTTCGGTCTCAATAGAGCATCATTGGACTGCGCCTCTACCCAGAACCTCAAATAATCAAAACCTCTATTCGTGGATCAGTCTCAGAAAAACATCTGCTTTCACGTCTTGGTTACCCAGACATAAGTAAAGAGATATTTTATTGTTAAGCACATTTAAAATAAAAGACTAATGAATGGGGTTTATAAGGGGCGAGTTCATCGAGCCCCTTACACTTAATACACCGTAGGTGATTTTTAGTAGCATTACATGGAAGTTACGTTTATAGTTAAAACAGTCAGGTTTACTACGCACGTCGTTGTGCGTTATCTTTATCTTGGTGCTTGCACCAACACCGCAGGGTTGTTATCAACAACCATGTGGGTAATTACTCTGAAAGAGTATAAAGTATATAGTATAGGTTCTTGCATTGCTGTTATGTTTAGCATTTTTTGCTATTTTTGGGAGCAAACCCCATTTATAAGCATTAGCTAGTGTAGTCTCACTAGCTAATATAGGCTATTGTTAGGTTGTGCTACCCGAAATTATGAAAAAAAGTTATCCACAATTAATTTCCTAGGAAATTTACTAATTGTCTCAAAATATCGATAGTCATTTGAAGTGTGTAAATAACGTAATGTGGTTTGAATTGACGAATGTCTAAGATTATTTTGTACTATTCTCATATCAATACCAGACTCTAACTGCGTAGTAGCTGAAGTATGTCGAAACCAATGTGGTGAAACTAATTGCATTTTATAGGCAATAACTGGATCAACTTGTAAGTTCGCAGCTCGATGACATATTTTTTTGACAGTTTGATAGATCCAATCACTAGAAACTGATTGATAGGGCTTAGTAGTTGATTTAATAATGAGAGGTATATGAGTTTCAATAGATTTACGGTGAAATAGCGATGGCAAGAGATGGAATTTTCTATATTTTTCTATTTCTTGAAGTAGTGGAATTGGAACTGGGATTTTGCCATATTTATTGCCTTTGCCAAATACATTAATCCAGACTTGATCCCTTGTAATTTCTAGATCAGACATTCTAGCATTGCTTAATTCAGATTTTCTACAACCAGTATAATACAATAGCTTAAATAATAAACTAATTCTAGCTTTAACCTCCTGTTGCTTATAGCTTTTAGTTGGCAAGGCAGAAATATAGTTCTCCAGTAAATTTAACTCAGAAGTCAATAAAATTCGTATGCTTTTGTATTGATCAGTTGTAGTTGGTTTTTGGTGAATAGGGTAGCTTAATATATTCTTTTCCAATAAATCAATGTTAAACAAATAGCTGAACATTTGCCTGATAATTCTCATGTGTAATAGTATTGAATTAATTGATAGTTTTTTGCTAAATGGTTTCCATTTTGGACTTTCATATTTATGGGATTTGCCAAACCAAGTTGGATCTGGATCGGATATAAAATTATAATAAGCAAGAATATTGGCTCGAGTTAGTGTGTCTAAAGTTAACTTATTATGATAAACCCATAGATAAAACCTAAACATAATTGATTTATATGATTTATACGTCATTTTAGAATTTCGGTACTCATTCAAAAACAATCGTATTCTATAGACATCAGAATTCGTGGTTATAAGTGATATTTGTTCATTAGCACTAATGAATACAGATTTTGCTGCAGTAATTGATAAATTTAACGACATAATATTACCCCTTAAAATTGGATAATACTTAGTTGAACGCTAAATGGTCAATATAAAAATTAAGAAAAGTGATTGCTTTATTATGTTAATTCAATTGAAAAGATGAATCTACAGGCGTTGCTGGTTCAACATTATTCTGTGGTTGGACAGGTGATTGACTAGGCGTTGATGAAGATTTCTTCTTAGTTGGCTTTCTAATTTTCTTAACTTTGTGCTTATTTTTAGATGTTATGGTGCTACTATTAGGTGACTGTGATACAGTAGATTCATTTGGTAATGTAGATATAGCCATTGCAGGAGTTGATTTATCGTATATAACAAGACCAATCGCAATAGAAGCTAATATTAAAGCAGCAACAACACCAATTTTTATTTTCTTGTTATCAGACTTTATCTCATTATGATGTACTGTTGTGCTATTGTTGATTGTATTGTTATGTTGAATAGCTGGTGTGATTGGAGCTGGAATAATTACTGGCATCAACTTTTCAAGTGCAGAATTAAGGTTTTTATCTAAGGCTAACCCCATTTCTGTAGGGCTACGAAAAGACTCCGTTGCGAAATTTCTAATTTCTGATTTAACCGTATTGAAATGACCTAAACCGACGTATTTAGTGACATTTGGAATCCGATTAAAATGGTAAATAACTTGTTGATCATTAAACATCTGATGTGTTTGAGTACCACCAACACCTATTGCAAGTATATCAACTTGAACGCCATCAGCTTGTAACTTTTCAACCTTTTTAAGTGATTCAATTAATTTATATTTTTCTAATGTTGTCGGAGATAAATCAATAATCCTAGCCAATCTATGTTCTTTGATTACATCGCCATATCCTATACTACTACCAATAAATACAATATTATATTTTTCTGATAAGCTAATTAACATAGTGTCACTAAATGGCTTATGATTAAGAGTTTTTAGCTTCTTATTTTCTTCATAAACACGGAGAATTTTGCTACCATCTTGTTTGATATAGATGGCAACATAGGATCCAATACGTAGATTTTTTGCATCAGATACATTGACACTGTTAAATTTTATTTTTTTATCGGTAGGGTATAATGAATTATCTTTACAGCGATAAGACTCGACAATGGATATTTCAATATCATAACATCCTGAATTAATGTAGTATTTACTCTCTACATAACCGTAAATACTTTCATCTTGAAGTCTATTTTGAGTGGAGATTTTGAAAGTCATAATACGTGATTAATACCTCAATTAAACATATGTTAAATGAGCAAACCAGTATTAAGACATCATGGATATTTGGATATGATTTGACATTGTATTACACGTCATGTATAATATCAACGTGTCACTTGCAAGGTTATTGCTCGTAAGCTCGTGAATTAATGCGAATTAATTTCTATTGCGTATAAGTGAACGCAAAGCCACATCATAAAAGAATTACAAATGCCTTTATATGAGATGGCTTGATTAGCTTTAAAGTTTTGCGGACTTAAGCGGTTTAACGGTGGAAGTACTTTGCTTTCACCTGTTAGATTTTTTTGCTATCATTGGTAAAATAAAAAGCAACCAACTTTTTATCTTACTGCTTTTCCTTAATAACGAAGGATCAACATCATGCCTAGCTATAGTCATAATTATATCACACCAGAAATTAAATGCAACAATATTTTAATTAATAAACTGTTAATTAATAGCTACACTAATTCTAACTCAGAAACAAATAGATTTCACTATTATTGTTATAATAGTGAAATCAATTTTTGGGTTGTAATAGCTTAAGTATTTATATATTACTTAAATTTGTATGTTATTTATTTTCATGATTAACTATTTTTTGTCCAGATTCCGTACTCAATTGATTAAAGCAAAACTGCCCGATTAGTCCAATCATGGCTATATGGTTTATCTATCAAACAAAACATCAGCATACTAATAAAAGCTCCAATATTACAAATGGTTAACATTTTTTTAAAACCAAGATACTTCAATAATTTACTGACTGCAACTCTGCTAAATAGATAACCCAGAGCCATCCATGCAATCTCAAACTCTTTTATCATCCACAGCATAAAAGATAGCAAAGATCCATTTCTGCCCTTAATTCCTTTCGGTTCTCCAGTTGAACCCGAAGTAAAATAGATATGCGATAAATCATCAATCTCTCCGCTTTTGGGCGTATAATCAGGTAGCTTAAAATCACAAAGAAGTTTCAAGGAGTTAAATTCATCTATTCCTGTATCAAGGATCGACTCCTGATCACTTAGTATCAGCTGAGCACCACTTATTTGCAAAATTTGTTTAATTCTGGCTAAGGGCGTTTTGCATGGAATTGGAACAAAGATGTTACGCGATAATATAACTCCCAGCATAGCAATAACCAGTTGCAATTTATTTTCGTAGATTAAGGCAATGCTGGCTTGCTCTAATTTTTTTCGGATAAAACACTGGCAATTTTTAGTGCAGAAGCATAAAGTTCTTCATAACTAAGAGAAATTCCATCATGGATTATTGCTATATTTTCAGAGTTTTGGGTAAAAGATTTTAATAAATATTGCTGAATTGTCATTTCGTACTTAACCAGTTATAATAAAATAAATTGCACTATGGGACTAATAAACACCTAGGATAATATCATAGATAAAGCCCATATAGTTTATAATACTTAATTAATGCCGCTAACAACCAACTAATTTGGCGGTATCACTATTTACAGATTCGCTGTACACTTCATTATGGTAATGTGCCTAATTCATGATCAGCACTACTACACAAATTATTGATGTCAATCATCATATAAATATTTGTATAAGGAAATTTAATGTTTAACTTTAAACTATTGATTAATCAAAAATTCACACGACTTGAAAATGTAGTAAAGAAAACGTTAGGCATAACTATTATCTCAATAATCTCAACTTCATCCTACGCAGCCACGAGCTATCCATTGAAAATTACGACTCAAAATGGCAGCGCAATTATAAAAAATAAACCCCAACGAATCGTTGTACTTGAATTTGGTCTAATGGATGAATTGAACTTGCTGGGAGTCAAGCCTGTTGGCTATGGACAAAACTATCCAGGAGAAGGAGATATTCCAGATTATCTGAAACCAATGGCAAAAAATGCAGTTGGGGTTGGCGCACGTGATATTCCAAATCTAGAAGCAATTGCCAAATTAAAACCTGATCTCATTCTTGGGGAAGCTGCCTATATTTCTAATTTAAGTCCGCAATTAAATAAGATTGCTCCAACCGTGCTATTAAATGGTATTTATGGTAATTCTGATGAACAAATAAAAAACCTGAAGATACTTGCACAAATAACAGATACTGAAAGTAAAGTTCCAGCAATTCTAAACAACTATCAACAAATAAAAACCAAAGCTGAAACTATTGCTAAAAAAGGTGGACAAAAAACTGTGTTGATCGGCTATGTAACTCCTGCTGGTGTGTTTAAAGCATTAACCGCAAATGCATTAGCTACTTCAATCTTGACTGAATTAAATCGTAAAAATGTAATAAAAAAGACCGAGCGTACTCAAGTTATGGATTTATCTACAGAGGCAATTCTTGAATATAATCCAGACCAGATCATTGTACTTCTTACCGAAGGATCAATGGCTCCATATACAAAATTATCCACTGATCCTTTGTGGGCTGATGTTCGTGCAAACCAGCAACATCAGGTATATTTTATGGATCGCGATATTTGGGCACGTAGTCATGGCATTGAAACTCTGGAAATCATGTACAATAGAGCTATTTCAAGCGGTTTTCTGACAGCTAAACCCACCACGAACTCAAACAAGTAAATTACTCTTAAAGCATTTATTTAATGACAGCAAACACAATTAGCAGGTTTCAACAATATATTATTCAGTACTTATTCCTGCTAGTTATTCTAACTAGTTTATTCTTTTATTCATTAACTTTAGGAGCAGTCAAATCATCTTTGCAGCAAATTAGTAATTGCCTTGGTCAAAGTAACCATGAAACAATTTGTCATATTATTGCAGTAACACGTTTGCCACGCACAATTGCAGCGGTTATGTCTGGAAGTAGCTTTGCCCTCGCTGGTGCAATTTTATACTATATAACTAGAAACCCACTTGCCTGCCCAAGCCTTCTTGGAATTAATCAAGGAGCCATTATTGGTATCTTACTCTGTCTAATTATTATTCCATTTACTTCTATCTCAGGAATCATATTAGCCGCAATGATAGGCGGTGTACTTAGTGGACTTATTGTTTATGCTATAATGTCACTCATTGGCACCTCGACTCTAAAATTGGTGCTAGTTGGACAAGCAATAAATATTTTCCTCTACGCATTAGGTCAGATTTTAATTATTCTTTTCCCAGATAAAACTGGCGGCATGCTAGTGACTCTTAATGGATCTCTTGCTGGTACTAGCTGGCACAAGATAGAAATTATTGCACCATTTATAATAATAATGACTCTGATTAGTATACTACTTGCAAAGAAAATATATCTATTAAGTCTTGGTAAAGAAATTGCCCTCTCCATCGGGGTTAATACCAACCAGTTACTGATTATTATTTTCTGCCTGATTGTTGTGCTCTGCTCACTGGCCGTTACAATGATTGGTCAATTGCTATTTTTCCCCCTAATTGCCGTTCACTTAAGTAAGTCGCTATTAAAGGCGCGTAATCCTTACCATTTTTGCATAATGACTAGTCTTGTTGGTGCGATTCTGTTATTGGCTGCAGATTGTTTGATGCGTTATATGTATGTAGATCAGGAAATTTCTTTGGGTATTTTCATGGCAATAATTGGTGCTCCAATTTTAATATTTTCTTCTAGATTAACACGAGTACAATCATGAAAATAAACCGATGCACTAAAATTTTACTCTTATCTGCGTTTCTAATTATTACAGCATTGGCATCATTAATGGTGGGTTATACTTTTTATTCACTACCATTTGTAATTAGTTGTATCTTACAAAAAACGCATGAATTTGCGATAAATGACGTACGATTACCGCGACTAGTTATGGCTCTACTTTGTGGTACTATGTTTGCTTTTTCTGGTAGTTTATTACAATGCATCTTTCGTAATCGGCTCGCATCTTCTGAGACATTGGGAGTTAATGCAGCCAGTATTCTATTTATCTTACTTGGCATTACCTGTTTTGGTGATATGGGAAATGAATCCATTTTAATATATTCAATAATTGGTGCTCTTGCCGGATTTTCAATTACACTAATTTGTTCAATATCAAAACGAAATATCTCTCATTTAAGATTGATCATTATAGGAGTTGCAGTTAGTGCATTCTTCCGTGCTGCCAGCCAGTTTATGCTGATCGCACAAGATCAAAAACTTGCTGCGTATCTAGCATTTGTAAATGGAACACTTTATACGACAACATGGCATAGTATTCAGATTATCCTCTATCCAGCATTATTTCTGATTGGGTTATCCTTTTGCTTTACAAGGCAACTCGATATTCTATTGTTATCTGAAGATATTGCAAGTAGTATCGGTTTTAAGGGTGTCCAATGGAAACTGATTATAATAATATTAGCATTACTCCTTACCGCCGTAGCAGTTGCAGGAGTTGGTAGTCTTGGATTTATTGGTCTGATATCACCTAATATATCGCGTTTAATTTTTGGATATTCACATAAATATAATCTTTTAGGAAGTGCATTAATCGGATCTTGTTTAACCATACTTTCCGATACTATTGGACGAATTATTTTGGTGCCATTTGAAATTCCATCAGGATTAATCGGCATAATAATTGGAGTTCCTTATTTTCTTTATATTATGCGTACAATGAAACAGGAAGCATGAAAATTACCCAACAAACCCCACAAATTATATTTAAAGCTAATGAAATATCCGTAAAGTATAACCGGCAGGATATTCTGGATAAAATAAATATTAATCTTATCAATGGTAAAATCACTGCGATACTTGGACCAAATGGCTCAGGAAAATCAACCATGTTAAAAGCTCTATCTGGGCTGATTCCATGCCACTCTGGTAATATCATGATTAATGATCAAAATATTAGTCACATCAACCGGATTGATCTGGCAAAGTTATTGTCAATTCTACCTCAATCTCCAGAAGCCCATACAGATATTACTGTAAATCAACTGGTCACATATGGACGATATGCATATTCCTCATGGTTTAATAAAAATAAGAAAGAAGATCACAAACAGGTAAAGTGGGCACTTGCCGTTACTAATCTTACAGAGCTTGCGGATAGTTTTATGCATGAATTATCTGGTGGAGAGCGACAGCGTGTCTGGATTGCAATGTCATTAGCACAAAATAGCAGCTATCTATTTCTGGATGAACCAACTACTTATCTTGATATCAGATTTCAATTTGAAATCATGCAGCTGATAAGAAACCTTAACCATCAACAAGGTAAGACCATAATCATGGTCTTACATGAAATTCAGCATGCATTAAATTATGCTGATTACATATTATTACTAAATCATGGAAAAATTTACTCATATGCAACTGTAGAAGAGGTTATTAAATCAGGCGCAATTGAAGAAGTCTTTAAAATAGAGATTAAAAAGTTTACAGATGAGAATAAGAATCATTTTGTTATCTGTAATAAAGCATAACGTAGAGCAGCGTATATTTAGGAGGTATTACCACGGGATATTATTGCTCGCTCAGGCTACTAAAAGAATTGGTTTAGTTAGTTAGAGCAAGTATAAGCCAATTTTAGTAAAAAACACGGCTACAAGCAAAATAGTTTCTTTAGATACGGCTACGACTTATTGATTCAAAAATTGAGCAATAATTTAGACCTCGCAATTAAGCTTATTTCATTGTGCATGAGCTACTTACCGATGGAGATTAAATGCAATAAATTAATTACTGTCATGTAGCAAGACATTTTGTATAAAAATACGTTGCTGTGATATAAAATTAACTTTTAAAAGTGATACGACTAAGAGCCTGTTAGAATAATTGTGTAAATTTGATTTACTGTTATAATAAATTGTTTGTAACAGGAGTATAAAATGAAACAACAATTGACTCAAGATGAGTTATTATCGCAAGCAATGGATCTAA